>JADFYA010000364.1 GCA_015233285.1 Deltaproteobacteria bacterium
GTTTGATTTTAATATTGAGACTTGGGTCACCGGCTTGCCGGCCGGAAGATCGAATAATCTAGGCCTGCTTCTTTTTTTTGGCTCCACCTTTGGGTTGCGGAGAGGCATCAACATTAATTTTACTTCGTAACCGGCCAGAATACTTAAAGGTAACCACTCTCCGCTGGTCTAACGTAATCTCGTCGCCAGTTTGAGGGTTCCTGCCCCTTCTTTCCTTTTTCTCCCGCACATGAAATTTGCCAAATCCGCTAATCAACACGTCTTCCCCACTGGCCAGGGTGCCTTTGATGATCTCAATCAGAGATTCTATGGCTCGAACACTTTCTCTCATGGGAAAGCGATAACGTTCATGAAGAATATTTATTAGCTCAGCCTTGGTAATTGTCATGATGGAGTACTCCTTTAGGAGGTCGGTTGGACAGTGTTTACCGTCAAGCTTAATCTTGGGACGGTAAAAATTCTTATATCGTCTGCCCTGGTGATTGGGCGTATGTTTAATGCCGGCCCGTGGGGCCTCGGCTCCTCCTCCAAGTTGTCGGCAGGGAGATCAGCCGGTCACGTTACTTCCCGGTCAGGAATATTATTTCAAGAAACGTTGTTCTCGGGTTTGGTATACGCATGTGAACTCAGCGAGTTACCTGGGAAGAAATCCCAAACTTCGGATAACACACTTAGTCTCCACCACTATTTGACAAACATGGTTCTTTTGGAGTCGCATCTTAGCAAAAAGACGCAAAAAAGGCAAAAGGAATCTTACCTATCCATGACAATGTGAACCAAAATTTAATCAAGCCGATTTCCGGGTGAGATTTCATCCCCGCCCCCGTAAACACAGCCGCCGATCCGGGTAGAACCTGTTGCCCGGGATATCCGGTTAATGAAGATTTGTCTTTTTCTCTTTAACAGGTTGTGGTATCTTAAACGCCGTTTCTTGAATAACCAATTCGTGTCTGGAGCAACGGGGTGAGCGATGTCTATTCGGATTTTGGCCGCGGAACTTTACCGCGCCCTCAAAAAAACGGAAGAGTTAAAAGAAAAACTCGAAAATGGGACCCCTCTGGAGCGACTTGAAACAGAGCTGGCCTTACACCGGGCCCAGGCTGAATACAATGATTTGAAGAGGACCATGGATGCCAAAAAAACTTCCGAACCCAAAAGAACCTATTCATAACCTGAAGGGGGATAAGATCATGACCAGTGATGTTTTTTTTGTGGATATGCGCGCCGGATTTAAGCTAAATATGCCGGCCAAACTGGAGCTGCTCCTCGACGCCATGAATATGCCGTCCGATCTCAGAACTCGTGATCTGGTTTGTATCAAATTACACTTTGGCGAGAAGGGAAACACGGCATACATTCCTCCGGTCTATGCCAGGAAAGTGGTGGATAAGGTCAAAGCGTTGGCAGGAAAGCCTTTTCTTTGTGATGCCAATACCCTTTATGTCGGGACCAGAAGCGATTCAGTGTCGCATCTAATTACGGCTATAGAAAATGGATTTGCCTTTGCCGTGGTCGGGGCGCCGTTGATTATCGCCGACGGGCTTAAAGGGTCTTCCTACGTTGAAGTACATCTTGATCGAGAACACACCAAGACGGCCTATGTGGCGGCTGATATTATGGAAGCCGATTATTTCATCAGCCTGGCCCATTTCAAATGCCATGAACTGACCGGTTTTGGCGGGGCGCTCAAGAACACCGGCATGGGCGGCGGGGCCCGTCGGGGTAAACTGGATCAGCACTCCAACCTATCACCCAAGGTGGATAAAAAGAAATGCATCGGTTGCGAAGATTGCGTTAACCATTGCGCCCAGCATGCTTTTGTGATGGATAAAAACAAATCGCACATCGATCCCGAAAAATGCGTCGGTTGCGGTGAGTGCATCCTGGTCTGTCTCCAAGGAGCCATTCAGATCCAGTGGAGTCAAGAGGTGCACATCATGCAGAAAAAAATGGTCGATTATGCCGAGGCGATCTTAAAGCACAAGAAGGGCAAGACCGTGTTCATCAACTTCTTGACCAGTATTTCGCCGGCTTGCGACTGCTACGGACACGCTGACGCCCCCATTGTCACCGACGTGGGCATTCTGGCCTCCCGGGACCCCATCGCCCTTGACCAGGCCTCCGCAGATCTGGTTAACCGGCAACCGGGCCGAGCTGAAACGATGCTCAAAACTAACCTGAATCCAGGAGATGACAAATTTAGGGGAGTGTATCCCAATATCGACTGGGAAATTCAACTGGCTTACGGGGAGGAGATCGGCCTGGGTGCCCGATCCTATCGGTTGATCAAGCTACCCGTGGAAACAGAAGGCTAACCTGATCACCTTTTGGTCAAAAGAAGATCGAGCCGGAAAAGAGTCAGGCGGCCTCACAACCAGCCTCTCTAACCGGCGGGCGGAGAAGCGAAGAAGTCTATTCTTTGGCGATGATTTCTTCAATCTGCGGTCTCAATCTGGGTAGTAAGTTCTTGGACGTATCCCAGATGGTGTCAAGGTTAATTGCCTCATACCCGTGGATAATGTGATTCCTCATCCCGTACATCTGATGCCACGGGATTTCAGGGTATTTGGCTTTGAATTCAGACGACAACCTGGCCACGGCTTCACCGATGACGATGAACCTGCGGATTATAGCGTCTTGATCTTTCATAGATGTGAGAAATTCTTCTTTCGACAAGTCTTCAGTGTATTCTAAAATAACCTGGATACTTTCAAGAATGTCGTCCAGGTAAATCAGCGGAGTTTTCGTCATAGGATGGGAACCTCGTCATCTAGAATCTGTTGACGGATGCGTGGTTTGAGATAGTTATAAAAGGCCAGATGGACCTTGCGATTTAGTTCCTTTTCTAATTGGTCTTGCAGATCGACCACATCAAAGAGGGTTTTCCTGGCCTGGCCGAAGTCGATGAGAAAATCGACGTCGCTGTCCTCCTTTTCTTCATGACGGGCAAAAGAGCCGAAAATGCCGGCCCTGACCACGTCGTTTTTTTTCAGGATAGGGACAGCCTTCCTGATGATGTCTTCCAAACTGATAGATGTTTGGGCTTGGGCTGCTTCCATGTTGCGACCTGTAAAAAGTGGGAGATTGCGGGATAGTATTACTCTTATTGATTATACCAGAATAACATCAAGAAGTGAATGCTTTTTTATAGACCGGGCTGGGCCGGTCTTGGCTTACGGAGGCTCCCATGAACGTGCCTGGCGGAATCACTTTTGACGTCTTATGGCAGTTCTATGAAGCGGTCAAAAAAATCACCCGCATCCTGGATATGGACATCCTTCAGGAGACGATTTTAACCACCCTCAAAGACTTCCAACCCCACATTGAAGCCGGATCTCTTTGGCTGGTGCAGGGGAAAAAGGTCAAATGCACCTTTTCCTTCGGCCTGGCCGCGGATCAAGTCAGAGGCGTGACCCTGGCCAAGAATGAAGGCGTTGTGGGCTGGGTGGTGACCCACAAGGAATACACCGTAGCCGAAAGTCATAAGGACATGCGGCACGCCCGCTTCGTGGAAGAAGGGCTTGATTTCCGGTCCCGATTGATTATCTGTTTCCCCTTAATCGTCGGTGATTGGTGCTTCGGGGCCATCGAGATCCTGGATACTCACCAGAACCAAGATGATCTCAAATTAGACGCCCCCTACATGAATTTTCTTCAACAATTTGTGGATATTGCGTCAGTGGCCCTGAGCAATGCCATCTCCTACCAGACAGTCTATGAGGACAACGTCAGGAAGGAACGGCTGAACAAAGAATTAAAAAAGAAAATCAGCTTGCTGGAACGGCCGGCGGCCATCATCGGCGAGAGCAAGCCCATGATGGAACTCTATAGCTTAATCACCAAGTACGCTAATTCTCCATATAAT
>JADFYA010000365.1 GCA_015233285.1 Deltaproteobacteria bacterium
CCCAGAGTCGAACGGCCGACCGCAATCCAGACACAAAGACCCAACAATCGGGTTGAGGGCATCGAGGCAGTCTGGGCAGAGAAAATCGGCAGTCAAACCTGGATGCGACCAGGTCGATAGACAGACCGGACACCTGGGGGGAAAGGCCAGGTTAAGCAATTCGGCCAACCACTTGATTGAGTATTGGGTCATCGTGGCCCGTATCGACGCCGGCATTTTTTCATTTCCCTTAGGCGGTTTGCCGCAAGATGTTCCACGTGGAACATAGGCTAAATTTCTCTAATTAACAATATGTTACAGGTTATTTCAAAAAAAAAGCCGGGGAAAGACCCCGGCTGATGAAACAAATGGTCAATTAGACCTCCAACCACGAGTCTGAGTACAGACTGAAGCCCATAATAACCCGCACGGTCTTATAATACTCTTGCAATTCTTTAGACAAAGAAGCCGCATCTATTGACTCTTCATCCATGGTTTTGTGGATAAGCTCGACTATGTCCGGTCTTTCGCCATTGCCAATCGACACAATCTTCGTGTCTTTAACATCGGCGATGACTGACCACATCCCGTAGCGTTCCAACATAACCATATAGGTCTGGTTCAGAATGGGGCGAAGATTATCAGGCGGACCATTAGAGATATTGGACAGTCCGCAAGTGGACTTGGCCCCGGGAGCCAGATCTTGCAACATCATCATGAAATTCATCAAACTAATCAACTGGGGCTGTTGGATATTAACCGGAGTAACAATCCCGTCGACAAGTATTTTTTCGTTGGCGATGCCCGCGGAATTCATGGCATAGATTAATTCAGCACACAAGGCGCCGCGCTCGTTTTCATCTCTGGGCAGGCCTTCCGGGCCCCACATCAAAGCGATAACATCAGCACCGTACTTGGCCGCGATGGGAATCATCTTTTCATAGCGTTCCGGCCGACACATAATAGAATTAATAGTCGGAACCGTGGGGCCTTTGTAAACCGACAGACCGGCCTCAATGGCCTCTATATTGGATGTATCCAAAAGCAGTGGTACATCAGGAACGACCTTCTGGACTGCTTCAATCACGAAGGCCATCAACTCGTCGCCCTTCTTTCGAGCCGGTCCCAGGTTGATGTCGATGTAATCAGCCCTAAGTCGTTTTTGCTCAAGAGCTTCTTCCTGAATAGGACCCGCTTCCCTGTCCTTATACGCCTGGCCGATCTTCTTGTTGATTACGTTCAGGCTCTCACCAATCATTTTCATAGGGCTCTATCCTCCGAATGTGGTTAGGCTTTCCAAGTTTTAAGAAACTTGGTGATGTGGGCTGCCTCACGGGGGCCAATCTGAACACTCCAGCCAGGCAATTCCTCTTCCAAATCTCCACTAATGGACGCAGCATACCCCGGAATAATCAAGGTCCGGTGTTTAACCTTACTGTCTATGCCACTCTTCTTGATAAAGGCCCCAACCGCATCGCCCACAAACTTGCCGGCCGCCCAGGCCGTCATGACCGATAGACCTTCCGTATCCATCACGCACAACCAACTTGGCACCCGGCTGGCCTCGATTTCACCTGTCACGATGAAGTAAGTCAGCGAGAAGTTAGTAGTAATCAGAACCGGAGAATTCTCGTCCGGCCCATTAATATCGTAAATACCTTGAACCACGGTCATCGGACGCTGCGGATCGGTGAATATGTTCAGCCGTTGCACTAACAGCGGGAAAATACTCTCGCCCACAAAGTCGGACATGACCATCATCCCGCCGTACTTGGACACGAACATCCCGGCGACCATCGTCTCCGTGAAGATATTGTCGGCCATTTCACAGGGAAAAGTAATGGTCGGGAAACCTAAAGACTTATTCCCAGCCATCAGCGGAGCCCGCCGGATAGCCACTTCATCCTCAAACGCCTGCTTCACCGTCCGGGAACCTGGATCCAAAACCAGATCCTTCAGGCCCATTCCGGTCAGCTTGTCGGTTAAGGGAATCAAGTCGGCGACGCTGTCCGCCTTCACGGCCAAGGGACAATTCATCTCTTTGGCCAGCGCACCCATGGCCTCACAATTAGCCGCGGTTGCCGCATACAGCAAAGGACGTTGATCAGCACAAAGGGCAAGGGCGGCTTTCATGACATCGACTTTGTCCGCCATTAAAACCAGGCCCATGTCACTCTTGTCCAAAACAGTCTTGACCAGAGCGGTAAATTTCCCGGCATCACCGGAAACGTTCTTACATGCTACCAGCTCCGGTCTCAAATTAAGACCGACCCGGATGAATTGTAACGAAACAAACCGGGCAAGTTTAGCTTCGATTTCTTTAGGATCAGTGTCGTCAGTGATGACCGCGGCAAACCCCGGAGGGCTATAAAAGGTCTTCTCATGACGATACATAACTGTTTCACCACCCATCTTAGCCTCAGTCTCGCCAACACCCACCTTCAACGGCCGGATGGGGGGAGCAGACGCCTCGGACAATTGGGCCTTAGCTTCTTCGGAAACATACGGGCACTTATCCAGCTCCGCTTTCCCGGAAGCCAGATTCATGGCAAAGGCAAGACAGGTGGGCACACCGCATTCACCACAGTTGGTCTTCGGCAGTAACTTGAAAATCTGAATACCAGTTAAGCCCATTCGTTAATCTCCTTCTTGAGAAGTAACAGGTCCCCCAGTCCAGGGGACCTGTCTTTATTACCCGGTTATAGGCGGCATCGACAAAGCCGGATGACCTTTTTCCTGGAGGAACGGCATAATTGCTTCTTCAGTGATACCAACAGTCTCGTCGGCGATCATATCGATCAGGTTGGGATAGCCCAGAGCCTCTCCACGTTTGATCAGTTTGTCTTTAAGTTCTTCTTTCAGAATCTTGGGCATCCACACCATTCTGAGCAGGCCACCGTCACCGGCAATATACTTGCCCTGAATGATGTTGTATTTGCTGTGGCCGACGAACCCAGGCGAAGAAGCGCCGCCACCCATGACACCGGCCAGGGTGGTGAATTTCATGCCGCTGGGAGTCTCACCGGTGTAATCCCGGTTAACCGTCATAACGCCGTTACAGGTCGGCAGCACCGCCGCGATACACTCGCAGCACCCGCAGGTACTCATTGGTTCTTGCATCAAGCTGTAGAAATTATAGCTTGAGACTTTTTGTCGAGAAGCCTTATAGACGAAGTCATTGACACCCTTCCAGTTGCCCAGAACGGGATTCAGACACTCGCCTTTTTCTACCGGTTGGTTCGGGCCGGTGGGGTTAATCTGATAAGAAGCCCGGCAATCCATCCAGTTATAGGCGCCGCAGAGGCCGGTTCTTTCAGGGCTGACCATACAGACGTGAGTCGGAGCAAAGCTCTGGCACAGCGTGCAGGAGTAGTAGGTCTCGACGGCTTCGTCAGTCATCGTCTCCACCCGTTGATCACGGGTCTGGTAGATTCTCCGAGCGATGGCGGTGATTTCGTCAACCTTGTCCTTCTCGGTGTACAGCTTAACCTGGACTTTATCAAAAACACTGCCGAAGTCCTGATGCAGCTTACCATGGAGAATCGTCCCAATGTGTTTCAGGCTGAATCCTTTTTCCACGGCTTGCTTGCTGATCCGAACCCAGGAAATGTCTCTCTGGCCGATATGCATGATGCCCTGAGCGTAATTGATCAAGTGGTGAATCTGACGCTCTAAAATAGGCTCAAAGTCTTCTTGGAAGTTACGACCGGCCACTTCGACTACGATGGCCAAAGGCAATCTGGACCCGGGTTTGACATCGGAAACATCCGGTCCGAAAAGCTCGACCTTGCCGTCTTCCACTTCGTTCATGCCCTTCATGGTCACCCATTCCACGGCCGGGGTTTTGCCGCCGCCCAGTTCGAGGTAGAGGTCGTCTTTACGGA
>JADFYA010000366.1 GCA_015233285.1 Deltaproteobacteria bacterium
TTAGTTTTGCTTAAATTTTCAATTTTCCCTTTATCCAGCCAAATGTCCAAACGTGGACTTCCAGGCGGTTTTGAGTTCCGCTATCCCTAAATTGATCACGTTCTTTTGGCCATCATTAATAACCAGGGCCGGGCGTTCGGTGACGCGGCCGATCAGGGCCAGGGGTTGGCCGGTGAAGCGGCGCTCCAATTCCCCTTGCTGAGCCGGGTCAATGGTGATCAAAAAGCGGCCGAGTGATTCTGAGTAAAGGCGCCGGGTGGTATCCAGGTCGGCGGGGGCCGGCACCTTAGACAGGTCCAGCTCCAGACCCAGGTGGCCGGCCATGGCCTTGAATGCAGCGTGGACGGCCAGACCACCCCGGTAGATACCGTGGACCGAGGCTGGGAGCCCGTCGGCAATGGTCTTGGCCAGTGTCTGGTACCAGGGGAGAACCTCGGCCGGATCAAGTTGGGGCACGTTTAACCCGATTTGATCGAACATGGCATAGTACTCGGACCCGCCCAGTTCGTCTTTGGTCAGACCTAAGATATATACCAGGTCGTCCGGCAATTTGACATCCGGGGTTTGGCATGCAGTAATGTCCGGGACAACGGAGACGGTGGTGAATTGCAGTGTCTCCGGGCCGGAGATTTTGTGCCGCTCCCCGAACCGGCCGGCCAGGTTGCCGTCCACGTACATGCTGTCTTTACCCGACAAAAGGGGGATGCCGAAGGCCAGGCAACAGTTTCGCAAGGCGAAGTTGGCCCGGACCAGTTGGGCTGCCTTAAATTTGCCGTCGGGGTTGGTCTGAGGATGATACTGGATATTGGGCCAGCAGAAGTTGTCCACCCCGCCGATGTGGTCCAGGTCGCCTCCCACGGCCAGCACCCGGCGGACGGCTTCGTCAATCACGGCCGCAGTCATATGGTAGGCGTCGATCTGTGAGTAGGTGGGGTTAATGGCCTGGGCGTAAGCCAGACCACGGCTGGAAGTCAGGACGGGGCGCAACACCACAGCGTCCGCCGGGATGTCCCGGTCGGGCCCGATCAGGGGTTTGATCACTGAGCCGCCCTGAACTTCATGGTCATACTGCCGGGTAATCCATTCTTTGGAGCAAATATTGGGCCTGGCCAGGCAGGCCTGAATAAAGGAATTATGGTCCGAAGGAGAAGACAGAACCGGTTCCGTCAAGCCCCGCATGGTGGGCGGATGCCAGTCGGCCTGGAATTCCCATCTGGGGAATCCCGACTCCAGGAAATCTATGTCCACGTAGGCGCAGGTTTGACCGTCATAGCGGAGATGGAGTTTGCCGTTTTCTATAAAAGTACCAATGACGGTACTCTCCACTTCGTGTTTGGCGGCCAGTTCCATGAATCTGTCCCGATGGCCGGGCTTGACTGCGATGGTCATCCGCTCCTGGGATTCAGAGACCCAGATCTCCCATTGATCAAGCCCGGCATATTTAAGGGGAACCTGGTCCAGATCCACCTCGCATCCCCCCGCCACCCGGGCGGACTCTCCCACCGAAGAAGACAAACCGCCGCCGCCGTTGTCCGTGATAAACGAGATTAATCCTTCATCCCTGGCTTCTATCAGGAAATCGCTCATTTTCTTTTGGGTGTACGGATCGCCGATTTGAACGTGACCGGCCGGGGTGTGTTCACTGTAGACCTCGGAAGAGGCCGTGACCCCGTGAATCCCGTCTTTGCCTACCCGGCCGCCGGCCATAATGATCAGATCACCGGAGGCGATGGATTTCTGTTCCGCCGGGCGGCCCTGGACCTGAGCCGGCATGATCCCTAACGCGGTGACAAAAACCAGACACTTACCTAAATAATTGGGGTGGAAAAAGACCTGGCCAAAGGGAGTCGGGATGCCGCTTTTATTGCCTCCATCCTTGACCCCGGTGATCACTCCGTCCAGCAGTCGGCGAGGATGCAAATGGGGCTGCAACGGGCCGGGATAATCTCTGGGACCGACGCAATAGCCGTAAGCGCCCATGACCAGTTTGGCGCCCAATCCGGTGCCCATGGGGTCCCGATAAACCCCGACGATGCCGGTTATGGCGCCGCCGTAGGCTTCCATGTTGGACGGGCTGTTGTGGGTCTCCCCGGTAATGACATAGTAATGATCTTCATCGAACCGGCCGATTCCGGCGTTGTCCCACAGGACGGAGACGACCCACGGTTTTTTGGCCTTAACGGCCAGGGTGGGGGCCTTGATGCAGGTAGTGAACAGATTGTCCACAATTTCCGTCTGCCCTGTGGACAGGTCGGTATAGTTAAAGATGCCGTTAAACGTATTGTGGTTGCAGTGATCGCTGCGGCCCTGGGAGATATACTCGAGCTCGACATCGGTGGGTTCATCCAGGCCCACCTTGGCCCGCTCGGTCCGGATCTCCTCCCGCAGGAAGTAGTTTCGGATGGTCGGGATATCATTTTCATTCAGGGCCAGGTTCCGCTCCTGACTGAGGCGGGCCAGTTCTGCGTCGCTGCCGATGGGGATGATGGTCACCGAGGGTGTTTTCCGGAGCCGGACCTGGGGAATAACCAGACCAATACCGGTGGTCTTATCCCAACTCCGGGCGTCGAAAACCCGCCATTGCTGGATGATGTCATTGGCCAGTATCTCTGAGGTCAGGCGTTTAACGGCCTCAACGGCTTTGTTCCGAATAACCCATTTATTTGTAGCCAACAGGTAAATTTTAGAGGTGTAGATGTCCTCACCGGGTTTGAATGAATACCCCAGGTAGTCTCGGATGGCTTCGAGGGCGGTGTGGCCGGCCGTGTCGTTTACTCCAGGTTTGAGTCCGACCCAGACGGCCAGGTCAATCTCCGGGGCTAAAGGCTGGAAAGAGGAGAATTCAGTGACCGGATTAGTGAATATGCCGTGCTGAACGGCCGTAAGTTGCTGTTCGCTCAAATCGGCGTCAATGGTCAAGACCCGGATGGTTCGGACTGCTTCGATAAAATCATAGCCGAAATACTCGGCCGCCTTTTTCTTCAGGCCTTCACCCTCGGGGTCGACAAGACCGGGTTTGAGGCCAATCTCCAGCCTGGCAGCCATAATTAAGCCTTTCCTGGACAGGGTTGGTGAGGGGGGATCAGGGAAACAAATATTTGACACCACTTTTAACAGGGTTGAAGTCATTCGTCAACTCCTTTGATGAATAGCTTTGGGAGTGACAAAACCGAGAGAGACGGGAAGGGGTAAGGACATCATATTTTTGTTTACAATCATTGGGTAGACTTATAGAATAGGGCGGTTGAAGACGGTTGACTATGACCTGAGGAGGAACCGAATGGCTTTGGTCGCCCCGCAAACAGAAAAGTACACCTATGGCGATTATTTGACCTGGTTGGACGGCAAACGGTGGGAGATAATCAAGGGTGTGCCATATCAAATGACTCCCGGACCATTGATGCGGCATCAACTGGTGTTGGGAGAACTTTATCTGCAGCTGGCCGGTTTTTTGAGAGGCAGGACATGTCGCGTCATCCTGTCCCCTTTTGACGTCCGATTGCCCCGGGGAGATGAGGCGGACAGCCACATCGACACGGTCGTGCAGCCGGATCTCGTGATTGTTTGTGACCGGTCTAAGCTTGATGAGCGAGGCTGCCGGAGAGCGCCCGACCTGGTCGTGGAGATTCTTTCTCCCTCCACTGCCGACCGGGACCAAGGGGTCAAATTGGACCTGTATGAACAACACGGAGTGAAAGAATACTGGATTATCGACCCCATTGACCGGGAAGTGACCGTGCATCTTATGGGCGAAGAGGGTAAATACGGCCCACCCGTCACCTATGAGGGCGAGGTTGACCTGGAGGTGGCGATCATTCCTGGTTTGGTGATTGACCTGGGCCGGGTTTTTG
>JADFYA010000367.1:0-509 GCA_015233285.1 Deltaproteobacteria bacterium
AACACCTCCTGACCGGGGCCGTCACCGGCCGGACTAAAGCCGTCATTGTGGCGGCCATGTACGGAACACCCATCGACCTGGATTTCTACCGGACCATGAAAAACCGGGGAATCCGGCTCATCGGGGATTATGCCCTGGGATTATTGACTTTCCTGACCAAACAAAAAGATGCCCTGGATGTCTTTGACCTGGCCTTTTTCAGCTTCGGGCTGGGCAAGGAAGTTAGTTTCCTGGGTGGCGGGGCCCTGATCACCAACAACGAGGAAATCTACCGGCGGATAAAAGAACTCCGGGACCAGAGCTGCCGGTCGGCCCCGATCAATCGGCGGGTTAAAGGGTTATTGAAGTTCTGGGGGGCCTATCTCCTGTTTCGGCCTGAGTTTTATCATCTTCTCTACTTACTTTCGGAAAAGTCGTCATTGTTGGATCAGGAAAAGGGGCTGACGGAGGGAGTCGCCCAAAACCTGCCGGAAGATTTTTTCTACCCCCCCACCTCATGGCCGCCAAAA
>JADFYA010000367.1:519-3837 GCA_015233285.1 Deltaproteobacteria bacterium
GCCCTGGACCGCTTGCCCCGAATGGACCAATTCATCTTCAACAAGAAGGACAGCCTGGACTATTATTACCGGCGGCTGGCCGAATTGGCCGAATTGAAGCCGGGTCTGATTTCCTGGCCCAAGTATTGTGACTCCTATTCCCATCTGCCGGTTCTGGTGCCGCCTTCAGCAAGAGATTCTTTGCTCCGCTTCTTTCTTCAGCACGGCATCCATTCCACCGTCATATTTAAGAAAACCCTGGACAAATACTACACCGGTCACCTGACCTTTCCCCAGGCCCAGAGATACGCCGACGGCATGGCCGTCCTGCCGCTGTATTATGGGATCAGCCCCAAGGTGATCGACAAGGTAATAAATACGTTACAGAACTGGATGTCAAGTGGTCATTAATTTGAAGTCGGTTAAGGAGACTTCGCTCAAGGTTGTCTCCCACCTCTATTTTCGGCTGGCCTTTACTGCGTTGTTGCTGTGGTATATCTACCGGCAGATAGATGTGAATCTGCTCATGGACGCCCTCTGGAAGGTGAATTATGCCTATCTGCCCTGGACCGTCCTCATCATCTTGGGCTACTGGGCGCTCAACGTAACCAGTCTTTACTTTCTCTTGCTACCCATCGGCCGGGTCAATTTCTCCGAGTTTTTCAAACACCAGTTGGAGAGCATTATCTTGGGCAGCGTCACCCCCATGCAACTGGGTGAGGCGGCTATCTTTGTCTACTTGAAGCGGATTAATTTTCCTCTGCAAAAGACCCTGTCCGCTTTTTTCTTCAACAAGGTGTCGCACTACTTGATGATGTTGCTGTCCGGCTTCTTATTCTTGTACTACGTGAAATTCAACTATTCCTCGCTGCTGTTCGGGAGCCTGGTGGCCCTGATTCTGCTCGTCCCGATTGTGGTGGGGACCGGATTGCGGACCATCATCAGGGACCTGGTGGTCAAGAAATATCTGTTCAGATACTATGCCTTCTTTGAACTGACCTCGGATTACCTCAGGAAGCACCGGGGTTGTCTGCTGCTGAACGGCTTGTTTAATTTCCTCAAAATTATTGATTGCGGACTGGAAATCTGGCTGATCCTGCTCATTTTCAATGTTCATGGCAACTTTCTGCTCTTCTTGTCCGTCTACAATCTGTGCCGGATTCTGGCCCTGGTGCCCGTGTCCATCTCCGGTTTAGGGGTGTTGGAAGGCGGCGCCGCCCTGGCCTTGTCCCGATTGGGTTATGAATATTCGGCGGTCATCCTGGCCATGTTCTTTTTGCGGGTGGTGGCCTTGCTCATGTCAGCTTTTTTCCTGTCTTTTTGTTTACTTCAACGACGGATGGCGACAAATGAAATCGGAGCCTAACCGCAACTGGTTTTTTATCAAGTTTCAGAGTGAATCTCTGGATGAAGCCTCTTTGGCCTACCTGGTCCAGGCCAAGACCGGCTCCGAAAAATTCTCCTTAAAGCAAAAGCTGGGCCGGATCATCTTGAATATCTTGTTTCGAATTATACCCCTTAACCAGCAGTTGATGTTACTCGATGTGATCAAGCAGCGCCGGTCTGGCCCGGTTCATCAGTCCCCGGCCACCTTTTTTATCTCCACCTTAATCGGCGAAAACAAAATATCCATCCAACCCGCATACCCCGACCAGCGGGAATTCTTTATCGGGCTGACGTTTGATATCGACAACAAAATAGATTACCACCTCCTGCCCGACCTGGTGGAGGACCTGGTCAAGCATGGCCTGACCGCCACCATCAACCTGGTCACCCATACCGACTACAAGATATCATCTTCATTGGTCACCGACCTGCAGAAAAGCGGTTTTGAAATCGGATTACACGGCGATACCCATAACTCGGCCCTGGCTTTCTTGCCCAAGCCGATTATTAAGGCCAAGCTTCAACGGGCCGTCGACCGGCTGGGCTTTATCCCCTATGGCTACCGGACGCCGGGGTTGTCCTTCAGCCCGGACCTGGTGACCAGCCTGGACGAACTGGGGTTTGTGTACGACTCCTCCCTGACCACCGGAATCGCCATGTACCGGTCCATCGAGTTTCCCTATGTTTTCCGGTTCCCTGGGTCCCGGTTGCTGGAAGTGCCCCTGTTCATGCAGGATTACAATTTTTTTGTCAACGACCTGTACTCGGAGGAGGCCGCCGTGGCCGTTTTTGCCGAGCAACTGGCTGAGATAAAAAGAATTAATGGAGTGGCCGTGATTAATCTCCATCCCATCATGATCCATCACCGGAAACTATTTCGGTCGGAGCTGATCCGGCTCTTGCTGTCCTATAAAGACACCGCCAACATCTCCACTATCTATGATTTAGTCAAGCATATCGGATAGAGAACATCACACGGAAAATACAGAGAAAAAACGTAAGCGATCCGTCGAAAGCCGGGCTGTGTTATGTGTTTTCCCGCAATCCTGCAACCCTCAATCCGGAAAGGACGCCGAAGCCGGTGCGGCGGATGAATCATATGCACGAAATGTCGATTGCGCAAAGTATGTTGGAGATTGTTTTCGAGGAGGCGGCCAAGAATGGGTTGGCCCAGGTGACCCGGATAGGGATTACGGTGGGCAAGATGTCCGCGGTGGTGCCGGCGTCGCTGCAGTTTTGCTTTGAAATCCTGACCAAAGGCAGCCCGGCGGAAGGAGCGGCCTTAGACATTGAGGAGCTGCCCATCCGGGGCCGGTGCCGGACCTGCGGCCAGACGTTCGACTCGGACGGCTTCTTCTTTGCCTGCCCGGCCTGCCAGGGCAACGACGTCGAGCTGGTGTCCGGTCAGGAGCTGTATATCAAGGAGATTGAGGGAGAATAGGCCGTGGCGCAGTAGTCAGCGGTCGGGTTTCTTTTTCTTGCCCAGGTACTCCATCATATAGGCCATGATCAATAAGAACCCGGCCAGGATAATGCCGAAGACGAGGTTGGCCTTGGGGTAGAAGAACCGCATCATCAAAATACCAAATGGGATGGCTACGATCAGCCGGATGAGAAACTTGATCTTAGGGTCCATAATTCGTAACTCTCCATATTTCTGGGTCGGCTGACCACCTGTATCTGTCATCTGCTCCCGAGGCGCATAAGGCCGGCTGCGGATATCGGTCGCCTGGCCCACCCCGGCCTAATTAGATTTTGTCTTAACTTCAAAATCGGCTGTTCTCTTGTCTTTCTTTTTCCCATAGCTGAGTTCTGCAGTTGCCTTGTAAACGCCTATCTTTATGTCGCTGGGAAAGGTAAACGAGGTGTCGCAGACCCATGTGCCGGGTTTGAAGTCGAATTCCGCCTCGCTTTCAAAGATGACCTGGTCGCCCAGAGTTATTTTCCGGATAA
>JADFYA010000368.1 GCA_015233285.1 Deltaproteobacteria bacterium
ATCAGCCTCTGCTTATTGGGCCTGGGGGCATTACCGGCCCAGACCTGTTGCTGCACCAGGTATCTCCGGTCTTTGGGGTCGGGAGATACAGGCGGGTCGGGCGATACGGGCGGTAAGATGGATTCTCTTCCTCCATGTTGCCGGAAGGCCGGTAAAGCCGCGCCCATGTCCGGGATTATGGCTGACTCCAAATCCGGCTCATCTAATTGGACTTGTCGGTGCGCATGCCAGGCCGGGCAACAAGAACTGTACGCCGAGTTTCCCGCATCTGAATCGATGGATTTAGGCCGGATCATTCCGGCTCTGACCGGAACAGATCCTGCACCCGGTTGTATCACCACCAACATCCAGGTAGCCCAAACCCGGAGTGGTAGTCCTCCTATTTCACCCCCTCTCTATCTTCTAGGCTCCGCCTTACTTTGTTAAAGCCCTATCTCGTCCTTTCGTCTGACAAGTTTAACTTGCTGTAATTGCCGTTTATTTGAATGCGATGCTGCGTCGGTCGGCCAGACTTGTCTACCCTATGAGGTCTACTTGCCTGCCACTGGGGTATTCTGGTCTGGACGAGTTGGGATGTCCACCCAATGCTCTTGAATTTAGGGTGCGACGTTAAGATTTCTCGCTTCGCTCGAAACGACAGGGAAGCCTCGCACCGAAATGACAGAGACGTGGACCATCTGGAATGACGATGTAAATTTGTCATTCCGAACGAATGTGAAGAATCTTATAACATCCGAAGATGGCCAGGCCGTGCATTGATTCAACAACATTGGGACGCCGGCCTGAATCATTTTGAAATAACTTAAAGATATCAAAGGAGATTATCATGTCCTCAAAAGTCAGCAAATCGGCCGTTGATCCGACCATGGATAAAAAAACTGCGGTATTGGGCACGGGAAAAAAGAATCGTGTTCCCTTGATCATTTTCCTGGCTTGCGCTGTGGCGTTTATTGGGGCCGGATTATTGTACTCATTTAATAAGACGGAACAACCTGTTAACCAGGCGACAACCGGGTCGGGTCCTAAATTTGAGGCTATGCCGGTGGCCCAGCCTGAAGTCGGTCCGGCCGGGGCTCCTGCTTCGGCTCAGGTGGCAGATGCCGCGGCCCCGAAGGTATCTTATCCGGCGGCCATGTTCAATGACGGAAAGGCCAAGTTTTTTGAGTACAAAACCCCTGACGGCCTGGTCATCAAGTATTTTGTTATAAAAAGTTCCGATGGCGTCATCCGGGCCGCCTTTGATGCCTGTGACGTCTGCTGGCCCGCGGGTAAAGGGTACTATCAAGAGGGTAATGATATGGTTTGCCGGAATTGCGGCCGGCATTTTCCCTCCACCAAGGTCAATGATGTCACGGGAGGCTGCAACCCCTCCGCCCTGCATCGCCAGGTGGTCGGCTCCGATGTGGTCATTACCATCAACGATATTCTCTCCGGGAAGAAATACTTCGACTTCTCCAAAAGGGGTTAAGCTATGACGTTAAAAGATATCGCCTTTAAGAATCTGCGGCGTCGTAAGGCCAAGGCCGGGTTTATCCTGGCCGGGATTTTGATCGGTGTGGCCACCATGGTCACCTTGATCAGTCTGATTCAAGCCATGACCCATGATATCAACCATAAACTGGAAAAGTACGGAGCCAATATCTTGATCGTCCCCAAGACTGAAAGCTTATCTCTGACTTACGGCGGACTTTCGGTGGGTGGCGTATCCTTTGAAATGCAGGAGATTCAGGAAAAGGACCTGGCCCGGATCAAGACCATTAAGAACGCGGCCAATGTCGCGGCCGTCGGCCCCATGGTCTTAGGCGTAATTGAGGTGGCCGGCCACCGGGTCCTGCTGGCCGGGATCGACTTCCAGGCCTCCAAGATTTTGAAACCCTGGTGGAAGGTTCAGGGAAGCAGCCCTGGTGACAACGGCATACTACTGGGGACGGACGCGGCCAGGGTCTTGAATCTTAAGACGGGCAGTCCCCTGAAGGTGAACAATCGGGACCTGGCCGTCTCCGGAATCCTCGAATCCACCGGCTCTCAGGATGACCAGCTAGTCTTCACCAAGCTGGATACGGCCCAGGCGATATTCGGCAAGCAAGGGCGGATTTCCATGGCCGAAGTGGCCGCCTTGTGCAACGCCTGCCCCATCGATGATATGGTCCAGCAGATCTCCGGGGCTTTACCAGGGGCCAAGGTGATGGCTATTCAACAGGTGGTCAAAAGCCGCATGGAAACCCTCCAGCATTTTTTGAAGTTTTCCTATGCCGTGTCGATTATTGTCCTCCTGGTCGGCGGATTGATGGTCTTAGTCAGCATGATGGGCAGTGTCCGGGAGCGGACCGGTGAAATCGGGATCTGGCGGGCCATCGGATTCCGGCGGAGCCACGTTATCCGGATTGTCTTGCTGGAGGCTGGGACGATTTCAGCCCTGGCCGGGATATTCGGTTACCTGATTGGGTTGGGGGCAACTAAGATCGCCGTCAAATTCTTGAGCCAGGGGGATGTCCTGGTGCCTTTTGATCCGCAACTGGCCGCGGGGGCTTTTACCCTGGCCGTGCTCATCGGCATCGTGTCCAGTATTTATCCGGCCATGTTGGCGGCGCGGCTGGATCCCAACGAGGCTCTGCGCTCAATTTAGGATTCGGTTAAGAACCGGCTGCAGAGCGGGTCAATGTGATTTTAGGCATGTCATTCCGGCCTGAACGGCCTGGGAGGTACACATGAGTTATATAAAGGCGGAAAACCTGATGAAGGTCTACGGCCAAGGCGAGGCAGCCGTAACGGCCCTGCTTGGCGTCAGTTTTGGGCTTGAGTCCGGCGATTTTATTTCCATTATGGGTGAGTCGGGATCAGGTAAATCAACCATGCTGTCCATCATGGGGGCGTTAAATACACCTTCATCGGGCAAATTTCTGGTGGAAGACATCGACGTTTACGACCTGATACAAGAACAACGGGCCGATTTTAGGCGGGAATTCGTGGGGTTCATCTTTCAGAGTTTCAACCTGATACCCTATCTCACGGTGGTGGAAAACGTCATGTTGCCCCTGACTACGGTCAACATCAAGAGCAGTAAGAAACGGGTCCTGGCCCTGGATGCCTTGGGCCGGGTGGGTCTGAGCAAAAAAGCCGATCGCTTGCCCAGTCAGATTTCGGGAGGCGAACAGGAAAGGGTGGCCATTGCCCGGGCCATTGTCAATCAACCGCCCATGCTTTTGGCCGACGAGCCGACCGGCAACCTAGACAGCAAGACCGGGGCTGAAATTATGGATCTGTTGCGTCAGTTGAATGAACAGGGCATGACCGTGATCATGGTCACCCACAATATTGAATGTGCCCGATACGCCCGGCGTCTCCTCCGCATGACGGACGGGATGATGCACGAGGAGAATCCGGTGAATCTGATCGCCCAGGCCGAATGCCCGGCCGGCCGGGTGGGCGCGGCTCTAATGCCGGCCGGGGGCGTGGCCTAAAAAGTATTTCCGGGAGTTGGTCAACTCCGATTTCTTTAGGGATCAACTGCGCGGCCTGTTTATGGGGATTGTCCAAATCACCCACGAATTCGGCCTGGCCGGGACAAACTCGAAGGCCGGCCGGATCCAGGCCGAGTGTGTGGTAATGGAAGCAAAGGTGACATTATTGCGCCACACCCTTGAATCTGAAGGGCAGATGGACCAACCGCCCTTCCACAGAATATTCATTTGGGTAATCATGGACATAGCCATCGGAGTATCCCTATTTCTCGGGGTTGTTTTATCCGGTTCTTAATTCAGAAGAATTATTTCCGTTATCACCAGGAGATGGTGTGTCATAGACATTTTTTTTGCGTTTAGGTTTCATTATGTACT
>JADFYA010000369.1:0-521 GCA_015233285.1 Deltaproteobacteria bacterium
ATAGGGGTTTTCTTATCCCCTTCCTGCACCTTGTCGCATCCCTTTTCGCCAAGTTGGACGGAGAAAAGATGGAGGACACGGCCGTCACTGACTACCTCCATCGTCTGGGAATCACAATAGACCCGGATTTCGACTCCGGCCGGTCCGGCCCACACCCAACCAGCGGCCAGACACCAACAAATAATGAGACCAGAGCAAACAATTGAGCGAAAGAAATACATCCCGACCATCTCCGGAGTCTAACCACGCCCCAGTCTAAGAGAAATAAGCCTATGCCTGGACAGGTAGTCGATGATGATGTTGACGGATTGGAGGATCGTCATCTGATCGGTCCTAAGGTGAATTTCAGGACTCTCAGGAGGTTCGTAGGGGCAGGTGATCCCGGTAAAACCAGTGATCAATCCGGCTCTGACCTTTTTGTAGATCCCCTTAGGGTCACGCTGTTCGCATACTTCAATGGGGCAATCAACAAAAACCTCAATGAACGTTCCTATGCTGGCCATCGCCCTGGCCACAAGGCT
>JADFYA010000369.1:544-3810 GCA_015233285.1 Deltaproteobacteria bacterium
TCTTTGCGGTATGGAGAAATAAAAGCGGGCAAATTGATGATCCCGGAATCTCGGAAAAGCCACGCCACTTCCGCAATCCGACGAATATTTTCAACTCGATCGTCGAAAGAGAATCCCAAATCCTTATTTAGACCTTGCCGGATGTTATCACCGTCTAGAATGTAAGTGTGGTGTCCGAGATCAAATAAAACCTTTTCCGTTTCCGCAGCCAGGGTGGATTTGCCTGATCCCGAAAGGCCGGTGAACCAAATAGTCACTCCCCGGTGGCTGTTCATCCGTTCCCGGTCTGCCCTGGTTATGATGGCCTGCTGCCACTGAACTTTTGTAGCGCTCATAACCTCATTCTCTTTTGAAAACAATATTTCGGCGGGAGCTCAAGAGCTGGAGAAAGCAACTACATGTTATCTCTTATTTTATCGAAGTCACTGCATGGCTCTTTACCGAGGACAGAAAATGAAAAAAACCCCGCCGCGCGCTCAATTACGCTTGAGCTACGGGCAGGGTTTATAGGTATCAACCGTGCTGCTTAATGGCCGCCAAGGAGAACCGGGGCGGCTGGGATAATGTTATGATTAAGGGCAGCAGCTTTGTTCGGGTGGAGGCCAAAGGCCACAGCCATTAACTGCGTAATGAAAACGATGGGGAGACAGTGATTCGAGCCCAAAGCTTCATTGACTTTTTTCTGATAAACCTCAAGGTTCATCTGACACATGGGGCATGCGGTGGAAACAATCTGACCGCCGTTCTTTTCAATGTCGGTCAGGATTTTATCAACTTGTTGGAAACCCAGAGCCTGTTCGGTAAAGAAGATTCCTGAACCGCAACAGACCATTTTGGAATCGAATTGGACCACTTCAGCGCCCAAGGCTTCCAGGAGCTTATCCATAACCACCGGTTTTTCCACACTATCGTATTCGCCATAAGGCCGGACTGTCTGACAGCCCACATACCCGGCCACCTTTACGCCGGTAAGCGGATGTTTGACCGCCGCCTTAATTTTGTCGACACCCACGTCATTGATCAGGACATCTTGGATGTGCCGGACTTTCAGGCTACCTTTGTAGTTCAGGTTACCCACGGCTAAGATGCTGTTAACCTTGGCAAGGTGAGCCGGATTTGCTTGAAGTTCCCGGTTGACCTTATTCAGCACCACATAACAGGAGCTACAGGGGGCCACGATATCGAAATGCCCCTGGGATTCGGCCAAGGCCAAATTACGGGCGGCCAATATTTCGCCCGATAACTCATTCCCACCGATATATCCGATACTGGCCCCGCAGCAATTCCAATCCTCGATCTCTCTGAAATGGATGCCTAAAACCTCAGCCACGGGCTCAATGGAGACCAGGTAGTGCTTGTCACCGGCTTCCAGGGCGCATCCCCAATAGAGGAAATATTCCATTACTTATCCCCTCCCTTTCCTAGTTCTTCGGCCAGGTCGAGCATCTTCCGGAAGGCCTTGATTTCCTTGATCGGCTTTTCTGGTAGAAGTTTCATGCGATGATGAAAGAGCATGGCCAATCCCATGGGCATGTTCTCCATGGCCTTGGGGATACCGGCGACCATACCGTCGGCCAACATAAAGTTTTGGGCCACAGCCTTCTCATCAATTTTGCCGAGTTTGTATACGCAATCCCAAAATTTCCGGCCAAACACCGCTGTTTCTTTGCGTGGCACATAGCCTTGCACCAGCGCATAATGAGCCAGTCCATGCATGGCGTCCATTACCGGAACCTTGCGGGGGCATCGGACTTTACAAGTGTAACAGGAAGTACATAACATGATGTCGCGACTACCGAGCACCTTGTCCCGTTCTCCCATCCGGACCAGCGCAAATATCCGCCGAGGCGAATATTCCATATGTTCCTTCAGGGGGCAGGACATGGCGCAAACGCCACACTGCATGCAGGTTTTAATTCCCTCTCCGGAATCTACATTTTTGAAGACCTCATTGGCGAAGGTGGGATCATAGGCCTTCTTTTTAACCGCCTCGTTCTTTTCCATATGCATCCTCTTGAAAAAGGCTTGTTAGATGTAAGCGTTCGGCCTCAGCGTAGTGCTGCCGCTTCGGCAATGATCCGTTCCGTATATCAGAAAAAGGACGTCGTGTACACATATTTCTTTGGCGGGGGAAGATCCCCCGCTCAAAAAGAGGATATCACGGAGAAGGCTTACATATCCTTGTACGGATTCGGGTCCATTTCTTGGATTCGGGCGACAAAATCGCCCACGATGCTGGGGATCCGATCAATATCGGTGATGGACACTTGTTCCACTCGAATCCGATCGGATTCTAAGACCAACCGGTTCAAGGTCTCGGATATTTTGGACATCCTGATATTAGCCAGCTCACTTCCTTTAATGAAGTGGCACTGATAGTCGTCCCCATGCTTGCAACCCATGAGCAAGACACCGTCGATGCCTTTGGACAGAGCGTCGGCGATCCAAACCAGATTGATTGAACCCAAACAGCGGAGCGGGACGAAGCGAATGTATGGGCTGACCGGCAGTTTCTTGAACCCGGCCATATCCAGGGCAGGATAAGCGTCGTTTTCACAGACCAGTGCAACTATTCGCGGCTTTTCCTCGTCCTCTCCGGGAACCTCGATGGACTTGATCATGGAGCCGATCATATCCACGGAATAATTCTTAAACGAGATGATCCGCTCGGGACAGGCACCCATGCACACACCGCACCGGCGGCAACGAGAAGGATTAGGCAAGGGATTGCCTTTTTCGTCTTCGTTGATGGCCCCAAACGGACATTCCTCAGTACACCGCTTACATTGGGTACAGCGTTGCATGAAGAACTCGGGGAAGGTGGTATCACCCACACGGGGATGAACTGCAGAACCTACGGCCACATTTTCGACACACTGAATGGCCTTCAAGGCGGCACCGGCCGCGTCCGAGTTACTGGTGGTCATTTTCATCGGGCGACGAACGGGTCCGGCAGCATAAATACCGGTCCGGCGGGTTTCATAGGGGAAGCAAATAAAGTGAGAATCCGGGAATCCATAGAGATTGAGAAGCGGAAGCTCCGGACCTTGCCGGTAGGCCAAATTAAGGACCTGGCCGGTTTTGGGGATATAGTCTTTGGTGGCCAGACTTACGGCTTCTTCTTTCTTCTCTTCACCCTCGACGCAGGCAACGTCAAATTCAGTGGTGTGGGTAGTGGGCATCATCCCGGTAGCCAAAACAATCAGGTCCAGCTCCTCTAACCGCACGTCTTGGTTGAGCAGCATATCCTTAACTTCCAGGGATAA
>JADFYA010000036.1 GCA_015233285.1 Deltaproteobacteria bacterium
ATTCATTCGATTCAAAGGGCTTGTCTAAGTATTCCGAGACACCTTTGCGCATTAATTCGATGACGATGTCCTTATCCCCGTACCCGGTCAGAACCAGGGTGGGGATGGATATTTTCATTTCTTCCAATCGATCGATCAATTCAAGACCGGTCAAGCCCGGCATCTGAATATCTGAAACGAGGAAATCAACCCGGTCAGACGAATCCTTAAGCTTAACAATCTGGTCAAGCGCTTCCTGGCCGTTCTCTACCGAGGTCACCCGGTATCCTGCCGTTTTCAGAACAAAACTAACGGTCATATTTGTGGTTTTTTCATCTTCCGCCACCAGGATGTGCCGACGTTTCATTTTTTCCTCCCCGCTTTTTTATCTTCGAGTCACAGGGGGTGCCCCGGATAAATTTACAGCCATTAACATATAACATAGTGTGAATTTAATAGTAACGACTATCGTTATCAATTGATTTTCCACCACAAGCCAATGGCCGTGAGATTATCACAAATCCCTTTCCGGCACCAGATAAAAATAGGCCGTCCATCACCTATGATTTATATGCGTCTCACATAATTTGAAAAAACGCGTACTTGATGCCCGGTGCTGGTTGCTCGGTGCTCGGTGCTGGTTGTCTTTAACGAGTAACCAGGAACAAGTAACTAGGAACAGGCAACAAGGAGGCCCTTCGGGGTGGCCCAAAGAATTTACACCTTTTCTGATAAAAATATGATATAAAAACAAGTTAAGCTAAAATACAAAGGAACTTCGTCAAATTTTATCTTTACGATAAACGAACCGCCGGGCCATCCTGCGGCTCACCAGCTCCAGACCATAACAGGCTCCCAACCTGACCGGCATGAAAGGCGGACCATGCGCAGAATCTTTTATTTTTGCCCTGATTTTTCTCTACCATCCGGCGGCACCAAGCTCCTCTACCGGCATGTGTTCCAACTGAATCGGTTAGGATTCAACGCCGCGATTGTTCACCAGGCTACGGGGTTTGTCCTGGCCTGGCATGGGTATCAGGTCCCGGTCGTCTGGCTGGACGGCAAACCAGGATTCACTCAAGAGGATATCTTGGTTTTTCCAGAAGGAATGACCGATTTCATCAAGGCTACCCGACAGGCTGGAGTCATTCGGGTGATCATTCCCCTCAACTGGTCTTATATCTACCGGTGTCTGCCTCCGGAGGAAGACTGGACTGACTATGGCGTGACACAGGTGATTACCCCTTCACCGGTGATCAAGGAGTTTGTGGAATGGAGCATGGGTCTACCTGTCACTCTGATTGACGACTACATTGATACTGTTCGCTTTTCCTCCCAACCTGAGAAAAAAATAAATAAAATTGCTTACATGTCCAGGAAATCGGTCATCGGGGATATCCTCCGCCGCATCATGGAGAGGAAACCAGGTCTGGTCACGTCTTACCAGTGGGCCAGACTGCAGGACCTGAACGAGGACGAGTATGCCCGCCAGCTTATAGAGTCAAGAATATATCTGACCGCGAACTCCCAGGAAGGAGCCAATATCTCTGTTTTGGAGGCCATGTCGGCCGGGTGCCTGGTCATTGGTTTTGCCGGTGTGGGCGGAAATGCCTTTATGGTCGGCCAGGGCAAACAGCAGAATTGCTTTCTTGTAGAAAATGAGGACTTGCTAGCCCTGGGCAAAACGCTGGAGGCAGTGGTGACGGAGATGGCCAAAGACAATCACTGCTTTGATCAGATTATCCGTAACGGCTTGGCCACCGCCGGTCAATTCCGGGACCTTGACCGGGAGGCGGCTTCCCTTAAGCGCTACTTCGAGTCTCTTTAGGGGGACAACCCATGACTGCCAGACCGAGTCCCAAAGGTCGCCCGGGATACCTGATCAATCTACCGCGGCTGGGCTATAGAACCGCCTGGGATCTGCAAAAGAGAATTCACCAAGGAGTGGTTGCCAGGGATACGGCCGCCACTATCCTGATTCTGGAACACGATCCGGTCATCACCCTGGGACGGCATGCCGGGTGGGACAATGTGCTGGCATCGCCAGACCGGTTGATGGAGCTGGGCATCGGATGCGAAAGGGTGGAACGTGGCGGCGACGTCACCTACCATGGGCCAGGCCAACTGGTGTCCTACCCCATCATGAATTTAGGTCTAATGGGATGGGGCGTGAAGGAATTCGTCCGGCGATTAGAAGAGAGTATTATAAATACGTTAGCTGATTTTGACCTGCCGGCCGGCCGCAAGACCGGATATCCCGGGGTTTTTGTCGGCCCCAGAAAGATCGCCTCGCTTGGGTTGGCCGTTCGGCACCGGGTTTCATTTCACGGATTGGCCTTGAATTGTGATCCGGACATGTCCCATTTTCAATTGATCCGGGCCTGCGGCCTGGCGGACATGCAACTGACCACCTTGACAAAGGAACTAGGCCAATGCCCGCCTGTTGAGAAAGTCCGGTCAAAATTGGCGGCGAGACTGGGGCAGTCTTTGAATCTTGAGTTGAATACAATGAGCCTTTCAGATCTTGAAGATTATCTAGACCAGTCAGCGGTCAAACAATATCATTCGGAAAAAAGATAACATATATAGATGTGAGGCATTAAGGGAACAGGGCGGCTTGTCTTGCATTAACGGTTTGAGTTTAATCGCCATATTCAGCCGCCGAAAGATTCTTGGGTCCTTTTCTTCTTTTTCTGAGTCTTGGACCTTGTGTTTTTCGTGGGACGCCGGGGATTGCCGGTCAAGGATTTGTCCGCTTTTCTCGTCCGGCCCCCAAAAAAAGCTTGTTTTTTGGCAATAATTGGCTTAAATTAGCCGCAGTCATGTCAACCACCCATCATCCCATCAGGAGAAAAAATGCGGCACTTTGACCAGACGGCTTATCTAAATGAAATTGAATTTTGCCTGGCAGAACGCGATGAAATTAAGCTGGCCGCCGTGCTTCAGGAATTTGGCCAGGTGGATAAAGAGACCCAATTAACCGCCCTCGACTCCGTTCGGCAAAGCGACTCCCCCCTGGCCCTGCCTATGTTGGGCCGGTTCGCCTCCCGGGAGGGTCTGGACGATGATGTCAGGCTGAAACTTTACCTGACCTTGATCGAGATGTTCTATGATCATCACCAGATACTGCTGAAGATATTGGCCGACGATAGTATCCCGATAAAGACCATGTTTATTGAAATCGCCGGGGAATTCCAACTCGACGAAGCCTTGCCCATAATCAATGATATCCTCAAAACGTCATATGTGACATCCGAACTTAAAGCATGCCTAGTCGCCCTGGGCCACCTGGGCAGCCCTGAAGCCGTTTCATATTTGAATGAATATCTTTATGCAGGTGATAAACAACTGATTACCGCAGCGATCAACGCCATGGCCGAGGTTCGTGGGGATTTAGCCATAGCCCGGTTGGCCGATTCTCTTGGCCGGAACAATGACACCGACGGTTTGATCCTTGAGAAACTGGCCAAAATCCAAACTTCTTTAGCCATATCAAAGTTAATCACCCTGTTGGGGTCCACCTCTGTTTTCCTGCGGAGCAAAGCCAAGGCCCACTTGCTGGAAATAGGGTCCAGGGTCCTGCCGCTGTTGTTTACCAACCTGGAGAAAACCGACCCAGACCTGTTGGTCCACACATTAAACGTGATTGGCGACATCGGCGACGTGTCGGCCATAACCCCCATCTTAAAGTTCCTGAAAAAAAATCCGGAAGATGCCAATGTCCGGTTTGCCGCTTATGAGGCCTTGGGAAATCTACCCACAGCCCGGGCCATTATGGGAGTTGTAAATGGACTGATGGATTCCAACCACCACGTTCGGGTGGCCGCGGCCGGAGCGGTGGAAAGGAATCTCTGTCCCGCCCTGGTCGTCGGCTTAAAAAACATGATAAGATCCCGCGTGGCCGAAGTGGAAGGGATGGCTTCGGCCATATTAGACGCCCGAGCCCAGGGTGTTTTCTTATCTCTGTCAGATGATAATGAATTCATTAAAGACTCCAGGCAATACCTGATTAACGCCCAAGACCAAGATGCCGTCGCTTTTTTTGTCGAATTGTGTTCTTCTGTAGGGCGGGAGGACTTGTTACACGGAGTAGTCGAAGAGGCGGCGAAGAAAATGGCCCAACCGGCCACCCGGCCTCTGGTCTACGCGGTAGACGACTCCAAGATGATGCTTAGAATTTACGCCACCAAGTTGGCCCAATTGGGCTATGAGGCGCATGTATTTGAGTTCCCGAGGCAAGCCTTGGAATCCATGTATACCGTAAAACCCCGGATTCTCCTGACCGACTTGAATATGCCGGATATGACCGGAATAGATTTAACACGCGCAGTTAAGACTGAGGCATCCCTGCAAGATATCCCGGTAATTATGATAACCACCCAAAAGGATGAAGAGGATCGGCAGGCCGCGCTTAACGTGGGAGTGAACGGTTTCCTGAACAAGCCTTTCAAAGACGATGAATTGAAGGCCGAAATGGAAAGGCTCCTGGGGTGAGCTTTGACGGCTTGTCTGACGACTTGTCCGAGGGGGCTGTTGATTGAAGCTAACAAAATGATTATTAACAATAAATTCGGAACCAACAACCGTCATCCGGTGGCCGAAACCATCGGTCCAAAATAATTATATTGACTTCGCGCACCTTTTTTGTTGAAACTAACAAACTCTTCATGTATAAGGAATCGGTTTTCGGGACGTGGCTCAGTCTGGTAGAGCACAGCATTCGGGATGCTGGGGTCGCTGGTTCAAATCCAGTCGTCCCGACCAGCTTCGGATTTACAAGGTCGGAGATTTCTCTCCGGCCTTTTTTTTGTGGGCCGGGATTCAGTTAAAGACATTTTCATGCCGCTACATACCGGATCGCTTTTTTTGCCGACCATGATTTTGCCCCTTGACAGCGTTCTTCACTCCCGCTATTTAATAGGGCCATCGACAACCCTTCACCGTTCTATTGGGGAGAACGACTATGCCAATAAATTATGCCGGAACAATCATCAGGGCCAGCCTGGTGATACTCTTGGCCCTCGTGCTGTCCCTTAACTCTGCGGCGGGACCGGCCTGGAGCGGGGAAATGACGGCACCACCGGGAATAAGCAAGACAACGGTGATTGCCGAGCCTCAAACAACTAAGCCGGATGGTGAAGAAAAAGGGAAGATAACTCTGGAAGAAAGCATCAAATTAGCTTTGGAACAGTCAACCAACATCATCACTGCCGTGCAGGAAATCAGCGCCAAGTACTACCAAAAAAAACAGACTTTCACCGCTTTCCTGCCTTCTTTTAAAACCGGTTATTCCTACACCCGGTTAAGTGACACTCCTGTGACTACTATGGGTGGTCTTCTGCCCATTTCGCTGCCCACCGCGCCTCAGGATAACTACAATTTCTTCGTTTCCGTAACCGAGCCGGTGTTTACCGGATTTTCCCGGCTGACCGCTTACGAAATCTCCGAGTTGAACCTCGACGTGGCCAATGTGCAACTCCAAACGGCCCGGCTCACTCTTATCCTTAGCGTCAAACAAGCATATTACACTATTCTTCGGTCGGTCAAGGCCATTGAGGTGGCCGAATCCTCGGTCCAGGCCCTGGCCTCACACGCCAAGGTGGCTAAAGATTTCTACGATGTGGGGATGATCCCCGAAAACGATTGGCTCAGGTCCGAAGTCGAGTTGGCCAACGCCCAGCAGGATTTAGTCAGAGCCAGGAATGATTTTGAGAGTTCCTGCGCTTTTTTCAACACGATTCTAAGACGAGACATCAGCATTCCCGTATCGGTTTATGACATCTTGACCTACACACCCTGCGAAAAGGCTCTGGATAAATACTTTGCCACGGCCAGGACGACCCGGCCGGAGCTGAAGGAAATGAAGCTCAGGATCAACCTATCTGAAAAAGACATTAAGCTGACCAAGAGTGAATATTACCCCAGCCTCTCGGTCGCCTATACTTACAATAAGCTGGGTGAAAATCCCACCATGGACGAATACAATTACGGCAAGTCGGATACCTGGACCGTGGCCGCCATGTTGAATTGGACCTTCTGGGAATGGAATCGGACCAACTACAAGGTCCAGGAAAAAAACACCGGGCTGAAAAAGGCGGAACAACTGCTCATCCAAACACGGGATCAAGTTGACCTGGACGTAAAAAGATCATACCTGGATCTGATCACAGCCGAAAAGAACATCTTCGTCGGTGAAAAATCCATCCAACAGGCCAAAGAAGCATACCGCATGGCCGAACAACGGTATGTTGAACAGGTGACCACTTCCACCGAAGTTTTAGACGCCCAGAACCTGTTGGTGAAAGCTCAAAATTATTATTATAACGCGCTATACGCCTATAACCTGGCTAAAGCCGGCCTGACCAAGGCCATCGGCCAGGATGACGGGCCGGTCAAAACCGCTCTGGAAAAAGTAGTTGATTATGGTTATCTGCCGGCGGCCAACCAACCATTTATTCATCCCTAAACGACAGGGCTCGCTCTATCCCGAGCCAATCTTCGCGACTACACGGCGACTACACGCAGAATAAGGAGACATAGAATGGCGATCAAACCGGAACGTATGTCCGAATTACCGCCGGAAAGACGGCAAAAACTAATGACCAGATCCATGTCGGACATATCCGCCATATATGATCAAGTTGTCGGCATCGTTAGAGACATAGAAAAAAACGGGGATGCGGTTATCCTCAAGCATTATAGCAAGCATAAATCCGACATCACCCCGGCTGATCTGGTGGTCAGTCCCGATGAGGTGGCCGCGGCCTATCGGGATCTGGATCCGGCCGTGATTGAAGCCCTCAAGAAAGCCAAAGAAAACATCGTCCGCTTCCATCGCGCCCAATTACCCAAAGAGATGTGGTCGATTGAAATCGCCCCTGGGATCCTGGCCGGACGGATGACCCGTCCAATGGATTCAGCCGGCTGTTATGTGCCTGGAGGCCGCGCCTTGTACCCATCAAGTGTCTTGATGACCATTCTTCCGGCCAAGGTCGCCGGCGTTAAACGCGTCATCGCCTGTACCCCACCCGGTCCCGGCATGACGGCCGGTGCGGCCACCATTGTCGCGGCGGACCTGGCCGAGGCTGACATGATCTTGAAGATCGGCGGACCCTGGGCCATCGCGGCCATGGCCTTTGGTACGGAAGTGGTGCCCAAGGTGGATAAGATTGTCGGTCCCGGCAACATCTATGTCACTGCGGCCAAGATGGCCGTATTCGGTCACGTGGACATCGATTCTCCGGCCGGCCCCAGCGAAAGCCTGATCATCGCCGACGCCGGGACTAATCCTCAGTTTGCAGCTATAGACTTTTTATCCCAGGTGGAACATGACCCCGACGCGGCCGCCATCCTGGTCACCGATTCCCTTAAAATCGCCCAGCAAGTATGTGACATCATCGATAACGAATTGCCCCGGTTGCCCCGGCGGGAGATCATCGAACGGGCCATTGAAGCCAATTCAGCCGTACTGGTCACTAATTCCCTGGCTGAGTCTATCGACGTTTCAAATGAATACGCGCCGGAGCACCTCCAGATAATGACCGCTGATCCTTTCACGGTTTTGCCGCGGATCAAGCACGCCGGCTCCATTTTCTTAGGTGAAAACGCTCCGGTGCCGGTAGGCGACTATGCCTCGGGAACGAACCATGTTTTGCCCACCGGTCAATGCGCCAAAATGTTTAGCGGCCTGTCTGTGGACGACTTCATCAAGACGCCGACTTTCCAATACTTATCTAAAGATGGTCTGAGGAGTTTGAAAGACACGGTCATCACTCTGGCCGAGGCTGAGGGCCTACCCATCCATGCCCGGACCATTAAGGAAAGATTTTGATAATTGGTGTTGATTAAAAATAACGCCCGCCTGGGGCCCGGTGGTTTTCTATGAGGGAAGTCGAGGGGGATGGGGTGAAGCTTCAGGTAGGCTATCGTCTTAAGTTCTCGTCCAGGCTATCATCTAACCTATCGTTTATCATTTAAGATATCATTTAAGATATCAATAGCCGGCTTTCGGGCCGGCTTTTTCCGCAAAATCAAGAAGCCGGCATCTGCCGTCCGCGTTTTGGCCGATAGCGTCGAGGCCGTTTATTAGACTCATTACTGCTTTTGCTGTGTGCAAAAACCTGTCGAGTCAAAACCTTAATTGAATCCCGTATGGAAGAACGGGTTACTCAGCGACCTTGGTTTCCAGGGCTCGGGCGATTTTCTTCTTTAATTCCGTCAAATCAAATGATTTAATGACATAAAAGTCGGCCGAAATAGACTTAATATCTTCTTTGAATGTATCATAGGCCGTGCATAAGATTACCGGCAAGTCATAAAACTTGTTTCTAATCTGCTGCAGCAAATCCAGGCCGTCATATTCAGCCATCTTGATATCCAAAACCACCAGATCGGGCTTCTCCTGGTCTATCCTCTCCAGTAGCTTGAAACCATTATCAGCCAGAACGACCTGATAACCTTCCTCAGTCAATTCTTCCGAAAATAAAAAGCGGATATGTTCTTCATCGTCAACGACAAGGATTTTTGACATGATCATCACCCCTAAAATTCATAACTGGATGTTTCTTCAATAATGTTAGATTTAAAGATAAAGCGAGGTCTCCGATCTGGATCCCTCGTCGGCCTTAATAATAAAATAAGCACATAAAAAGAACAGGCAAGGCCATTTCCCGAAACACTCTGCCCCTTCAGAAAAAAATACTACACCCTTCGACGAATTCAGGCAACTCAATTCAGGTGCCTTTTTTTGTATCTGAAGTCGACCGGGATGAGTAAATGAGGTAGTTTCGAGTTTTTACCCCATATGGCCAAAAAAGTAAATAGCTTTTATTTCCTTTTGCGCAACCGCTGTGATATAATTAATTTTTTGAGCAGGAAACGGCTATTCACCAGAAGCTCGACCTGGCCGGCGCCCTTAAACCCGGCCCCGAAAGACGCCTGGCCGGCCCCAAGATAGCTTAATAAACTCCTTTTGGGGCATCTCAATGTTTCGCATGCACCGGAGATTATAAATGGAAAATTTTGAGATTACAACATGTTATACCTTTGACGATCTGTTGCTCCAACCACTGGAATCAGAAATACTACCCACCGAAGTGGATGTCTGCACCCGTTTGACCCGAAATATCTCCTTAAATATCCCTCTGGTCAGCGCGGCCATGGATACCGTCACCGAAGCCGAAACAGCCATCACCATGGCCCGCCAAGGTGGAGTGGGCGTGATTCACAAAAACATGCCCATTGCAGTGCAGGCCAAGGAGCTGGAAAAAGTCAAGAAATCTGAAAGCGGCATGATTATCGACCCCGTCACCGTCGATCCCGACCAGAAGGTCAGTGACGCCCTGGAGTTGATGAACACCTATCATATTTCCGGCTTGCCGGTGGTCAAGGGCGGACTCCTGGTGGGTATCGTGACTAATCGAGATCTGCGCTTCGAAACCAACCTGGACCACCGCGTCGCAGACATCATGACCAAAGATAATCTAATCACCGCCACGCCCGGCATTGGTTTAGACGAATGCAAGGAGCTACTGCACCGCAACCGCATCGAAAAGCTGCTGGTCGTTGACGAACGCGGCCGATTAAAAGGATTGATCACCATCAAAGACATTGTCAAGCTGAAGGAATATCCTCATGCTTGTAAGGATGGGTACGGTCGGTTGCGAGGCGCCGCGGCCGTGGGTGTCGGGGGTGATCAAACAGAACGGGTCGAAGCCCTGGTTAAGGCCGAAGCGGATGCCATCTTTATAGACGCGGCCCACGGCCATTCCAAAGGGGTGATAGATTCCGTAAAGGCCATCAAGAAACTATTTCCCGAGATTGACCTCGTGGCCGGAAACGTAGCCACGGCTGAAGGCGCTGAGGCCCTGGCCAAGGCCGGAGTTGACGCCATCAAGATAGGAGTGGGACCGGGCTCCATCTGCACCACCCGAGTCGTGGCCGGTGTCGGTGTGCCCCAGATGTCGGCTATCTTCGATTGCGCTAAGGTGGCCAAGAAGTACAACGTCCCCTTGATCGCCGACGGTGGCATAAAATACTCCGGAGACATCACCAAAGCCCTGGCCGGCGGGGCCGCATCGATTATGATCGGCAGTCTGTTTGCCGGCGCCGATGAAAGTCCGGGTGAGACAATCCTGTTTCAGGGCCGAAGTTACAAAGTCTATCGCGGGATGGGCTCAATTGAGGCCATGGAGGCGGGGAGCAAAGACCGTTACGGCATGGGCAAAGTGAGAGACAAAACCAAACTTGTCCCGGAGGGCATCGTGGGGCGGGTTCCGACACGCGGCCCACTGTCGGAGATGGTCTACCAGTTGGTCGGTGGGGTCAAATCCGGAATGGGTTACCTTGGTTGCTCCAATCTGACCGAACTCCAGGCCAGGGCCAAGTTTATCCGGATCACGGCTGCCGGACTCCGGGAAAGCCACGTCCACGACGTCATTATCACTAAGGAAGCACCCAACTATCGGGTGGAATAGGTTACCGTTGCTGGTTGCTCGTTGCTCGTTGAAAAAAAGCTGTGACACGTACCAAGTGACCAGTATCTTCCTCTCCTCGAAAAAAAGTAAATTTGACCGTTCGAGGTCTAGATAACCGTAGGAACCTGATTCATGCTTCTGGCGTCCCAAGAACAGCCCTGGTCCATCTTGTGTGACTATTTAAAAAAGTCCGAGTGTACATTGAACTGGACCGATGGGCCTGACCGATGTTTTATTTGTGCCGGAGAAACACCCGGCCCAGTCTGCCCGACACCGGCCGGGGCGGCATGTGTTCCCTGCACCCGGTCAGCCCTCCAGGCCGTGCTCGGAGACCAGGACCTTAGATCCTGGACTCTGGCTCAGTTCAAAGAAGCGTTGTCTCCGGCGGGACGTTTGCCCCGGCGTCTGCTAGCCTTATGGCGATTTGACGAGGTAGCCCGAAGTCTGTCCAAACACCCCGCAGCTAAGCTCAAATCTTTGATGACACATCTGGTCTAAAATTTGGGATATGCTGAATCGCACCCCTTAGATGAGGCCGTTCGGCAGGCCGCTTACCAGGTCTGCAAGAATATCGGGAAACCCATCTTGATGTACCTGCTTCAAGGGTGTGAGACTGAGCCATGGCAGTTCTATGCTAATGTCCTCATGGCTGCCGGACGAGTCGCTCCGGAAAATATGTTTGTCCGGGACCTGCTGGAGAGAGCCGGCCGCGACGCCAGACCTGAAATCCGCAAGCGGGTGTTATCCACCATTGCCTCAAACGATTCGCCTTGGGCCCGAGCACTCCAAAAAAGCATGATCAAAGACGCCCAACCGGAGATTCGCCGACTGGCGGCCAAGATCTTTGTCCAATCGAAAAAAAGAAGTGCTTCCGTCGCGCCCTCAGTTGAAAAAAGACATGATTTCAATGCGGTCGGCAAAATCGACGACGCTATTTTTATTTTTGCGGATAATGGCCGGATTATGACCCAACTGAAGGCCTTCTGCAATTACTTCAGACAGGGCAAGGTAAGACAATCCAAATCCACCGCCCTGCCCCTGGATTCTTCCATCCGTCAGATGACCCTCAACTGCGCCATTAAAGAATTCTATGATGAAAAACCCCTGGACAGTTTACGGACCAGGATGATCGTCTCGTTCCTGCAATCCAGCCAATTGGATGATTTTGACGACCCTGCCCTCCAGCTTAAAAGGCTGGTGACCACCTTCATCACCAATTGGGAGACCAACGGCTTTGTCGGCCGGCAACTGCTGTCCCATTTGCGCTGGGTGAGTCAAGAATCAGATAATCACCAACCCAGAAGAAAGGTCGCGCCGGCCCTAGTCAAGATTATCCGCGACCTGCCCCTGGGGCAATGGGTGTCTATGGAGGATTTAATCAGTTATACCCGAGATGCAAGCATATTCTCAGATCTGATACCACTAGACGGCCAGGCTTACATTTCAAAAGGGACAGCCAATCTATCCGGCCAACGGGTCTATGAAAAATGCATAGTCTCGGAAACTAATTACCATGACCTGGTGCCGGCTCCGTTTTTAAAGGGCGTCGGGTTCCTGCTGGCCGGCCTCGGTTTACTGGATCTGGCCTACGATCTACCTGAAAACAAGCTCGTTCAACACAAGGACAAGGATTACCTGTCGGTGTTTGACGGCCTGAAATACCTGCGATTGACCGATCTGGGCGGGTACCTATTCGGGGTGTCGGAAAAGTATCAAGTCAGCCAAAGAGTTGAAGACGTTCCGGCTGTCCTGGCTGAAGACAGGCTGGTGATTACCTACGAAGGGAAAGATCAGACTTTGGAGGAAATCCTGACCAGGATAGGGCACCGGGTGACTGAGTATGATTACAAAGTTGATCACAACTCGTTTTTGAGAAGTTGTTCTTCTGTTGAAGATGTGGTGAAACTCACGGCAATTTTCCAGCGCCGGTTGGCGGCCCGGCCTCCGTTGATCTGGCAGCAATTCCTGGATAGCCTGATAAACAAGACCGACGCGTTGGAAGCGAGGAGTTCCATGCTGGTTTTTCGGATAAAGGCTGATCAAGAGTTGCCCGTTCTCATGGCTAATGATCAAATCCTAAAAAAATATGTCCTAAAAGCGGAAAATAACCATGTTATCATCAACTCTGATGACCTTCCCAAGGTGGAAACAAGATTAAAAAAATTTGGCTACCTTATTAATCGGACCGGCCTTTCGGGTTGCATCACTCCATAATAAATCTTTGATTTGGTGAGAAAATGGCGGCACATAAAGAAAAAATACTGATTCTAGATTTCGGTTCCCAATATACCCAGTTAATCGCGCGCCGGGTCCGGGAAGAACGAGTTTACTCGGAAATCCATCCATACAACTATCCCATTGACAAAATTCGCGACTTTGCTCCCAACGGCGTTATCTTGTCCGGCGGCCCCGCCGGGGTGTATGAAGCCGGTGCGCCCATCCCGGATCAAGCCATTTTTGATCTAGGCTGCCCTGTTTTAGGCATCTGCTATGGCATGCAGGTGATGGGCAAGCTATTAAACGGCCGGGTGGACGCCTCGTCCAATCGAGAATACGGCCGGACCAGAATGACCATAACCGACAATGCCGACCTTTTTCGCGGCCTGGAAGCCACCCCGGGCGCGACGCCGGTCCCGGATGAGGCCACGGGCCAGGCCCTGCTGACTATTCCGGTCTGGATGAGCCACGGAGACAAGGTGGTAGACTTACCTCCGGGGTTCACCCTCATGGCCAAGAGCTCCAGCGCTCCCATCGCGGCCATGCAACACACTTCGCACCGGCTTTATGGTGTTCAATTTCATCCCGAAGTAGTCCATACACCCGCGGGTAAGGAAATCCTCAGGAATTTCCTCTTTCACATCTGTGGGCTAAAAGGACTCTGGACCATGAAATCTTTTGTGGCGGAGACGGTGGCGGAAATGACAGAACGGCTTAAAGGCAAAAATGTCATCTGTGCCTTATCCGGAGGAGTCGACTCCACGGTCACCGCCGCCCTGCTCAACCGAGCCATCGGCGAAAATCTATTTTGTGTTTTTGTGGACAATGGTGTCCTGAGAAAAAACGAGGCGGCCCGGGTGGTCAAGATGTTCACCGAATCCATGCAGCTTAATTTGATCCCCGTTGATGCCTCGGCCCGTTTCTTAGAAAAACTTGAAGGCGTGACTGACCCTGAGGCCAAGCGAAAAATAATCGGCCAGGAATTTATTACCGTCTTTGAGGAAGCGGCCGCCGGCATCGGAGACGTGGACTACCTGGCCCAGGGAACGCTCTACCCCGATGTCATCGAGAGTATCTCATTCCGCGGCGGGCCGTCCTCGACCATTAAATCCCACCACAACGTGGGTGGCCTGCCGGAAAAGATGAATCTCAAGCTGGTCGAACCGCTGCGGGAACTGTTCAAAGACGAAGTTCGGGAGGTGGGACGGGAGTTGGGTATCCCGGAAGATCTGATCCAGCGGCAACCATTTCCAGGACCCGGCCTGGCCATACGTATTTTGAGCGCAGTGAACGCAGCCGATCTGGCCATCCTGCGGGATGCTGATGAAATAATCTTAGAAGAGATGAAGGCCGCGGGGTTATACACTCAAGTCTGGCAATCCTTTGCCGTCTTGTTGCCGGTGCGGACAGTGGGTGTTATGGGAGACGGCCGGACATACGACCGGGTTATTGCCTTCAGGTGTGTGGATAGTCTGGATGCCATGACGGCTGACTGGAGCAAACTGCCGTACGAACTGTTGGGGACTATTTCCAGCCGGATCATCAACGAGGTCAAAGGGGTCAACCGGGTGGTGTACGATATCTCCTCCAAGCCGCCCAGCACTATTGAATGGGAATAATGCCAGCCAAGGGTGACTTCTCCAAACCGTCCTTTTCAGGCGGCGTGGAGGCATACTTCGGCCATGGATTCTTCGACTCTGGCCTTCTGTTTTTCCATTTGGTGCATTATTTCTTTCATCGCCTGTTTTTTGAGCCCGACCTGATTGAGTAAGACGGCATCAGGGATATCAGTCACGGGCGCTCCGGCTGCCCCAATGGCCAGCTTATAAGCTACGGCATCCGCCAGGGCCACAACGGCCGCCATGGGGGTATATATGCCGGCCAGGTCCGGGCGATGGTGGTATTCAATGCAACTCACCAGATACTCAGGAAAGTACCACCGGCGGGCCAAGATTCCTCCGATGAAGGAGTGACCAAGGCCGCACACCTCTTGTTCGGCCACGGAAAATGATACCCTATGGGTGTCGGCATATTCAATTACGGAGAGAAAGTCGTCCTTTTCGGCCAAAAGAAAAATCATTTTGCCCACATCGTGTAAGATGCCGGCAGTAAAGGCTTCCTCGGGATTCAGTCCCCTGATGAAGTCTGCGATTATTCTAGCGGCTGAGCCAACGGCGAACGAATGAAGCCAAAGACCATTTATGTCGAATCCCTTTAGCTCCTTCGGCCGGCCAAAAAATCCGATTAGAGACACATCCAAGGCCAAATGCTTTACCTCGCCGTATCCCAGCATCATGATCGCTTCCCGAACGGTGGACACGGTGTGAGTCAGGCCGTAGAACGCCGAATTGGCCATCCGCAGAATCTTGGAAGACAAGGACTGATCTGATTTAATTATCTCTTCGAGTTGTTGGACATCAGAGAAATCATTGGCCACCGCAGCCAGCACCCGGCTCACGGTCTGGGGTACGGCCGGCAGATCCTTTTCCCATTTTTCCAACATGTTGATAATCTTTTGTTCTCGCACCAGGTATCCATTTCTTCGCAGAATGATTTCAAAGCCGCCCGACAGGGAAGGCATCCAGCCATGATTGTCCCTCATTATAGCCGATTAACTCGCCGGATGCAAAACAAACTTTGCTCGAATTAACTCGCAAGACCAGCCCGGTTCGACGAGTATGCTAAGCGATTATCATCAAAAGCCATGATTCAATATTAAAGAAACTCGTCGAACTCAGGTTAGAGTTAGCATTTAGCAGCAGATATTGCCAAAAGAAAAACCCACCCGAAGGTGAGTTAATTATTCCCCGCTAAGTCTAGCGGATGAACTACAGCCAAGTTGTTGGCGCAGGGCGG
>JADFYA010000370.1 GCA_015233285.1 Deltaproteobacteria bacterium
TTTTCGAGAGATTTGGTGACGCCGGATTGGGGTCCGATCATAACGTCGTCAGCGATGGACAAGTGCCCCACGACGCCGGCTTGACCGGCCATAATGACATGATTTCCAACCTTGGTGCTGCCGGAAATACCCACTTGGGCCACCAATAGCGTGTCTTCTCCAATGACGACGTTGTGCGCAATATGAACCAGGTTATCGGTCTTGACTCCACGTTTGATATGGGTCACGCCCATGGCAGCCCGATCCACGGTATTGTTGGCGCCAAGCTCCACATCGTCGTCGATCTGGACGATGCCCACCTGCGGAATTTTAAAATAAGCCCGCCCGTCGGGTGCAAAGCCATAACCGTCGCTGCCGATGACCGTCCCGGCATGGATGATTACCCGCGACCCTAAGCGGCATCGATCCAGGATAGTCACATTAGGGTAGATCAGGCAATCATTTCCGATAACGACCTCGCGGCCGATGACCACACCCGGCAGCAAGGTGACTCTCTGTCCGATACGCGAGCCGGCTCCTACAGAAACAAAGGGGTAAACGGAAGACCCTTCACCGATAGCCACGTCCGAGTCTATGGCCGCCTGGGGGCTGATCCGGCCGGTCCAGACGGGTTTGGGGAGAAAAAAAGAAGCCACTTTGGCAAAGGCCAAATATGGATCTTTGGTAACAATCACCGGAAGATCAGGGGGAGCCACATCTTCACCGATGATGGCAGCCGACGCCCTCGTTAGAGGCAACTTCGGGGCGTACTTGGGATTGGCCAGAAAAGTGATCTGCCCTTTTTCCGCCGTCTCAATAGGAGCAGGGCCCCAAATAATGGTTGCTCCATCACCGATTACGCGACCGCCTGTCATCTCGGCCAGTTGGTTAACCGTCCGGCCCTTAGAACGATCCATGATCACCTCGCCCATGGTCTCCCCGTCCGACTATTCTTTTGATTGTTGTGACCTGCCGGCAGACCGGTTAAAAAGTTCAATAATCTCATTGGTAATATCTATCGCCTGATCGGCAAAAAGAAGTCCGCTGGTGCGTTTTTCCATAACCAGTGTAAATCCATTCTTTTTGGCATAATCATTAATTACCTTCTCGACCAGGTCCTGAAATATTTCCCGTTTCTTGTTTTCCTCTGCCTTGCCCATTTCGTCATTGAAATCGGCGACCATATCCCGGAAGTCGCGCAACTTCCGTTCGAATTCTTTTTGGCGGTCCCGCTTGGCTTCCGGGCTCATCACGGTATTCTGTTTTTCTAATTGTTCCCGAATGCTATCCAGATCCGCCTGGCGTTTGTCTATCTGAATCTGCATCTTATCCTTTTTGGTCTTCAGCGTGCTAAAGGCCTTCTTGCCGGCTTCAGATTTATTTAAGCATTCCTGAAGGTCAATTACGCCAATTTTAAACTGGCCGGCGGCCTCAGCGCGACCGACAACCAGCCACAAAAGAAGGGGCGCAATTAACCATATCATGTGACGATTCATGGTGACCTCCTGACTAACTTATGCAAAGAAGAGTTAAAAGCAAAAGCGGTCGTGCCCGACGAGAAGCTTTGAGATCGGGCAAAACCGGGTGATGTGGCGTATTTTTTTTGGAGTTAGAAAACCGACCCGACGGAGAATTCCCAGTTACCGCTAGGCTCGTCAACCAAAGGATCCAGATTAAACCCGTATTCCAACCGGAGAGGTCCAATGGGAGAGTACCACCGGATGCCCAACCCGGCGCTCTTTCGTAATTTAGTGAAATCATACCCGTCCGAATTGGCAAAGGCGTTGCCGGTGTCATAGAAGGCCACACCCACCAACCCGGCTTTGGGAACCAATGGAAAACGATATTCACCGTTGAACAGCATCATCTTTTCGCCGCCGATACGGTCACCGGTGGCCGGGTCTCTGGGGCTGACCTTAGCATACTCAAACCCCCGCATGGTATTGATGCCGCCTAAAAAGAACTTTTCGTAAAGAGGCAGATCGCCGCCTTCATTCTGCCTGACATAGCCGATCCGGCCTTGTATGAAGCCTACAGTCGTCCAAGGCAGCGGGAAGTACCAGCCGGAACCGGCCGTGTATTTGGTAAAGGAGTTGGTCCCGCCCAGCCCGGCATATTCCACCGCAATGTTGTTATTGGACCCTTTGGTGGTATTGAATTCATGATCTCTGCTGTCGCGTTCCAGCGAGGTGGTCGTACTGCTGGTGATGTGGTTACCTTTCATGTCTTGAATGACCAGGGCGGCACCGCGGGACACATTGGTAATGTCTGAGTTATCATACTTATACATAACTCCGGCCCGAAGTTCCTGTCCCCAGATGGGGTAACTGAATCTTACCTTGCCGCCCAGGCTCTCCTTCGTATATTGGTCAAAATCACGGTTCCAGTCGAAAAGATCAATCCCGGCCCGCAGGGGGATGTCGAATAACCATGGCTCGGTAAAGCTGATGTTGTATCTGGAGGAGGCGCCACCAAGGTAAGTTGCGAAGGTCAACTCTTGGCCTCGTCCGAACAAATTCCGTTGTGATATCTGGCCCATTCCAATGATCTTATCAACCGAGCTATAACCGGCTCCGACACTGAAGGCCCCGGTCCGCTTTTCTTTTACTTCGGTCTTCACGATCATCTTGCTGTCGTCGCTGCCCTTGCTGGTGGTCACATTAATTGTTTCGAAGTAATCAAGCCGGTGTAAGTTGGCGTTGCTTTTTCGCAAAGCCGAACCGTTGAACAGCCCCTCTTCGTGGATTTTGAACTCACGCCTGATAACCTTGTCTCTGGTTTTGGTATTGCCGGTGATAAGGATCTTTTCAAAGTAGACGACCTGTTTCTTTTCAATGTTGAAGTTGATATCCACTTGGGGTTCTTTTTCGTTTTCGCTAACGATCGGGTTTATGTCGGCGTAGGCATATCCTTGATCGGCATAAATAGTGACCAGGTTATCGAGGTCTTGCCGCAACACCTCTCGATTATAATAAACTTCTTTGGTAATCTTTAAACCGTCATAAAGCTCTTTCTTGGGTTTGATCAATTCACCGGAAATATCGACTTTCCGGACTTTGTACCGGGGGCCTTCTTCCACCGGAATGGAAATATAAATCGAGTCTTGTTTAAACTGAATATCGGGTGTGCCCAATTTAGCCTTAATGAACCCGGTGTTATAATAGTAGGCGGCTCATTGACGTCGGACTCAAGGATAGGTTGAAGCACAAAGTGGGAGAGCTGTCCGGAGGCGAACAACAACGGGTCGCCGTGGCCAGGGCCCTATTTAGGTCTCCGGAAGTTTTACTCGCGGATGAACCGACGGGTAACTTGGACACCAATACGGGTCGCCGGATACACGAACTGTTACTTAAGCTTAATAAGGAAAATCAATTGACTATGATCGTTGTCACCCATAACCCGGAATTGGCCGGCATGATGAGTCGTAGAATGACCTTGATTGACGGAAAGGCGGTGGAATTGTCATGAAGACCTTATTTGCACGGGGTGTTTACTACCTTCTCCTTGGTATCACATTATCCCTTTGGCTGGGCGCTCAACCCGCTGCGGCGGCAGACACGAAGGTGGCCATTCTCCCTTTTAATCTTTATGCTAAGGAGAATCTGGATTACCTCAAAAAAGGACTGGTGGATATGTTCCGAACCCGCCTGGCCGAGGTTGGAGTCGAGTCCGCAGATCCCGAGGAAGTCACCAAAGTCATGGCCGCCATCCCATACAAAGTCATGAACGGCGAGGTAGCCCTAAAGGCGTCCGCCCATCTAAACGCGGATTTTGTTATTTTCGGCAGCCTGACAAAGATTGGCGACCAGGTCAGTCTTGACGTTCA
>JADFYA010000371.1 GCA_015233285.1 Deltaproteobacteria bacterium
GCTTTCGGGCGTGGCAGGTAGACCGACATGACGAGCGTCTGGTCGCACAGGCTGATCTACGGAAGCCTTATGGCCCAAAGACGTGAACGCTCGACATCCATTAACCCAAACCGCGAATATCGTGATTAGCAGGAGTTCCTATGCCTTGGGATTGGGACAAACTACAGAAGAAAAGACGCCGCGTCATGGGCGGAGGACCGGGCGGAGACGGCAACCCTTCGCCGGAAGTTGACGATATCTTTGATAAGGTTAAAAAATACAGCGGCCGGAAACCAAGTATCCCGATCATTGTATTGGTCGTAATCGTTTTATGGGGGCTGTCCGGAATCTACATCGTCGCCCCGGACGAAAGCGGCGTCGTCAAACGATTTGGAAAATTTATTTACACCACCACTCCGGGACCGCATTATCACCTGCCCATGCCTATCGAAGATGTCACCAAAGCCAAAGTGACCCAGGTCAAACGGATAGAGATCGGCTTCAGAACCATCAGTCCGCCTCCCAACGCCCGTTATCAGCCAATTCCCGAGGAAGGGCTGATGCTTACCGGTGATGAAAATATTGTAGATATTCAGTTCATCGTTCAATACAAAGTGAAAGATGCGGCTGATTACGAGTTCAATGTGTTAATGCCGGACAAGGTCCTTAAAGCCGTGGCTCAGTCGGCCATCCGGGAAATCATGGGCCGGAGCAAAATAGACGAAGTGCTCACCACCGACAAAAACCGCATCCAGATTGAAACAAAAGACCTGGTACAGTCCATCATGGATCAGTATGGAGCCGGAACAACAATTGTGGCCGTCCAACTCCAGGACGTTCATCCCCCGCAACAGGTCGTCAATGCCTTTAAAGACGTGGCCAGCGCCAAAGAAGATAAAATTAAAGTGATTAACGAAGCCCAGGGGTATCAGAATGATATTTTGCCCAAGGCCAAAGGCCAGGCATCCAAAATCATATATGAAGCAGAAGCTTATAAAGCCACCAAGGTCAATGCCGCACTCGGCGATGCCAACCGGTTCCTCCAACAATTGACCGAATATAAAAACGCCAAAGATATCACCCGGAAAAGGATGTACATTGATGCCTTAGAAGGTGTTATGTCCAATTCCACCAAAATCATCTTAGACGATAAGATTCAACGAAATGTCTTGCCCTTTCTGCCTTTGACCGGTCTGCCCGGTGAAAGCGCCAAGACAGCAAAAGCAGGAGCGGAATAATGAGAATGAAAGCTGGTCCGACTATTCTAGTAGTTGTTGCGGTATTGGTCCTGCTTAACATGGCCGTTTACTCGGTCGATCAAACTCAACAAGCCATTGTGGTTCAATTGGGCAAGCCGGTGGGCGATGTCCGTGGACCCGGACTCCATTTCATGATTCCATTTATCCAACAAGTTATCTTCTTCGACAAGAGGGTCTTGGTCTATGATGCCGCCCCGGCTGAAATACTGACCAGGGACAAGAAAAATCTGGTGGTCGACAATTTTTCCATGTGGCGCATTGTTGATCCATTAAAATTTTTCCAAACGGTCCGGGACATAAACGGCGCCCAGGCCAGGTTGGATGACATCGTTTACTCCCAACTCAGGGTAACTTTAGGAAACTTTGACTTAACGGAATTGATTTCGGGCGTCCGGGGCAAAGTAATGGACGTGGTCACCAAAAACAGTGATCAAATTGCGGTGGGTTACGGCGTTAGAATCCTGGATGTCCGGATCAAGCGGGCCGATCTCCCAGCGGAGAACGAACGGCACGTCTTCGGTCGAATGGAAGCGGAACGTCATCGCCAGGCCAAGAAATATCGCTCTGAAGGTGAGGAGGAATCTTTAAAACTCAAGGCCGACGCTGACCGGGAGCGGTCCGTTATCCTCGCCGAGGCCAAGCGTAAAGCCGAAGAAGTCATGGGACAAGGCGATGCCGAAGCAACCAAAGTGTATGCCCAGGCCTTGCAGCAGGATCCTGAATTCTATGCCTTCTCCAGAATGCTGTCGTCTTATGACAGGGCCCTCAAATCCGACACGACATTGGTCTTGACTCCTGATTCTGAATACTTGAAATACCTTAAGTCTTCTTCTTCGGCCAAATAACGTCTTGACCCGTTAGAATCTAAAACTACTCCGGGGCTGAAATCGGCACTGGGCGTCAAAAAAGTCTTTCCTTTTGACCCCTTGATCCGACTTCAGCCCCGGTCTACTCTAATGCCCAACGAGCCCGCCTATGGAACCCAACGAATCAACCCCAAAATCTAATGAATCGGCCTCACCCAAAAAAAAGGACTCCTTTATGGACATCATCATCGTGCTCCTGGTCGTGTGTGGCTTTTATGCCTTAAATGTCTATATCTTACCCAAGTTGGGCATAAGCACTTGATTCAAAAACAGTTGCCGGATCGGTGATTCGGCCGTAAAAACAGAAGATATCAATAAACCGAAATCAAATACGAATCGTTAGCCGCGCCTGGTCAAGGATAACAGCGTCGGCCCGATTGCCGGGTTAGGCCGCGTATGATGGTTTATGAGTATACGTGACGACGCCCTTTTGGCTCGGGCACGAAATCGCCAAATTCATGAGCCGTATCGATCCATAACCCTATGGCCTCTTTTATGTTTTGGAGGGCGGACTCTTCAGTGTCGCCGTGCGCCATACAACCCGGCAGTTCCGGTACTTCGGCTACAAACACTTCGTCCTCGTTGCTCCATAAGATAATGATCTCATACCTTGGCATCTACATCTCACCTTCCAATTCACACCTTAAGATCACCGCCCGGACCTGACGAACTTGATAAGCCGTGCTCTGCTGCCATCCCGCTGCATCAAATCTGTTACTGGATATGAAAAGGGCAAAGTCGAAATCACATGACCATCACATAAGAAATATCTTTGCAATTAATATGTTAACAGCGTGACGCGCCCTTTTGGCGGCTACTCGTCACATAAGATTATGCCCAGTCCTGTCATCAAATGACCATCAAATAAGAAATATATGTGCCATCAATTAATTAGGCTGTATCAGGTTACCCCATGCGGGTTAATCGTCAAATAAGAAATTGATCGCCATGACCTCCACTTCCGTTAACTTCAGCATTAGCCTATTTCGCGGATAGGCGATGAAGCATTTCCTCCCAGTCGGCCTTGGCCAGGTCCACAATCCGCTTTCCGCGGTCAAACTCCAGTTGCATTCCTTCCCAGTTGGGGCGGCCGATGACCTTTTGCATCAACAGACCGTCATCGTCAAACCACCGCGGCAATAAACCGCCCAAAAAATAGCCCCGTTGCCGAAGATGCTCCACCGCAGCCGCCACCCAGGGCCAGGATAGCTTCAGCCAGACCTGGATGACCACGACGCCCCGGCTCCGGACGGCAGCCTCTTCCTGATCCATGGCCGCGGCAAAGTCCTGACCCGCGTCATGAACGGCCAGCCGGGCCACCTGGGCGAAGTCAAAGACCTGGGTGACTATCCGAGTCTTGACCTGGCCAGGTAGCCCGTCTTGGGACGGAAGCAGATCACGCGTGTCGTCCAGACCACCGTAGATGTATTCGAGAGCCTCCTGATAGACCTGAGGCAGATAAACAGTGTGCGGCCGGGGAAGCAAGGTTACGAAATCCACCAGGGTTGACACCCGGCCGGAGGTCGATTTATGCTTGGCATAATGCGATGCCGGAATAAGATCCATCTCCACCGCATGGGTTGTCCATCCCAGTGTTTTACAAGCCTTCTGAGAGATGACGTGAAGGCAGACCGGTTCGCCGAAAATCATGGACACCCCGTATTGCTTAGCTGCGACGTGCTGGCCGTGGGAGAGCAGT
>JADFYA010000372.1 GCA_015233285.1 Deltaproteobacteria bacterium
GACGCCATCGGAACTCTTTATAACAAAATACTTGATGACCTGTCCGTCAGGGTTTTTGTACTCAAAAAACTTGGCCTTTCCGTCATTGAACATGGCCGCCGGATAAGACACCTTCGGGGCCGCGGCCTCTGCCACCACAGCCGAAGCGGGAGCCCCGGCCGGACCGACCTCAGGCTGGGCCACGGGCATGGCTTCAAATTTAGGACCCGCCCCGGTTGCCGCCTGGTTAACAGGTTGTTCAGCCTTATTAAAGGAGTACAACACTCCGGCCCCAATAAACGCCACCGCGCAAGCCAGGAAAATGATCAAAGGAACACGATTCTTCTTTCCCGTGCCCAATACCGCGGTTTTTTTATCCATGGTCGGATCAACGGCCGACTTGCTTACTTTTGAGGACATGATAATCTCCTTAGATATCTTTAAGTTATTTCAAAATGGTTCAAGCCGGCATCCCGATTCGTCAGAGATCAGAATATCCCATTGGCAGGATAGAAGCCCCTAGGTTAGACAGGTCTGGCCGATCGGCGCGGCCTAACATTTGAATGAATTTTTACATTAAGTTAAATCTATCAGGCGTGAATGCGGCAAAGGGCTTTAACAAAGTAAGGCGGAGCCTAGAAGATAGAGGGGTGGTGAAATAGGGGGGCCACCAGTCCGGTTTTGGGCTACCGGGATGTTGGTGGTGATACGGCCGGATGAGGGATCGGTTCCGGGCTGGGCCAGAATGATCCGGTCTAACTCCATCGATTCAGATGTGGTAAACTCGGCGTACAGCTCTTGTTGCCCGGCCTGGCACGCGCACCGGCAGGTCCAATTAGATGAGCCGGATTTGGAGTCGGCCATAATCCGGGACGTGGGCGCGGCCTTACCGGCCTTCCGGCAACATGGAGGAATGGAATCCATCTGACCGCCCGTATCGCCCGAACCCAAAGACCGGAGATACCTGGTGCAGCAACAGGTCTTGGCCGGTAATGCCCCCAGGCCCAATAAGCAGAGGCTGATCACCAGGCAAATGGCCCTATAATAGGTTGGTCGGGTAGTCATGACAGCTTACCGGTCTCCTAAGTTCAGATAGTGTATATGGTAAACATGATCAACCGGCAAGTCAAGAAAAATGTCGGAAGCGTTCTCCGGGCCAGAGATAACACCGAGAATTTGTTAAATATTAATCAGTAACGAAGCCCGGCTCAGGCGCTTCTATCCACCAGCAATCCCGCGCCTCTCTCCAGCTTAATCAACCAGTCGCACACCGTCCCGACCGAGCAATCCCGCCAATCCGTTATTTCTTTGACCAGTTTCCGGCCCGAACTGTGGTCGTTGATTTCAATAGACATTTTTCCCTGGTGATCAATCAAGCTAACCGTGACCGGACGATGGACCTTATGAAAATAGGCATTGATCCTGGTGACGATATCCAGAATGACTTCACGGTCCAGCGGCAATTCGGTGATGTTGACCGATTCTTCCCCGTGTTCTTTCTCTTCGTTGGCGGCCTCCCGGTCTCGTTGTTCCTTCTTGGAAAAGTCAAACTTCTTCTTCTGATCATCCCGCCCCTTCTTGCGCATGACCTGGGAAGTATTCTGGATTGGTTCAGCTATCGGCACGAGGTCCGAAATATGTTGATCCATAGCCCCTTTTCCTTATAAGCGCGAGACGGTGTTTAGTGTGGCCCCCTTAATAGAGATATCGGCCTAAATTTAATCAGCTTGAGATACGATCGCGGCCGTTCGGATCGGCCGGTCATCCAATCTCAGGGCCAGAAGCACCAATTCGTTCAGATCCAGCACCTTAATCGAGTCTTCCAATCCGGCGGTCTTTCGGGCATCCTCCAGCATGATCAGGCAATAGGGGCAGGCGGTGATCACCACATCGGCCCCGGTGCCGGCCGCCTCTCGAATCCTGACCTCCGAAATCTTTGTCTCGGATGACAACTCCTGCCACATCCGGCCGCCCCCGCCCCCGCAGCAGAGACTATCGGGACCGTAGTGGATCATCTCCTTAAGCGTTACTCCTGGAATTGCCCTGATCACCTGTCTGGGATCATCATAGATCCCGTTATGCCGGCCCAGGTAGCAGGGATCATGATAAGTGACGGTCAGGTTGAGCGGCTGAGGAAAGGACAACCGCCCGGCCCGGCTCAGCCCGGCCAGGACCCGGCTATAATGGCTCACCGAAAAATCCACCCGGCTCTCTTCCGGCAATGATTCTTGGAACAGCGGATATTCATTCTTGAAGGTATGAAAGCAATGGGGAGATGATGTGACGACCTTGGATATCTCATGCTTCCGGAACAGGGCCAGGGTGTCTTCACCCAGCGTTTCAAACAAGCCCTCCTCACCCAGGCGCCGGGCAATGTCACCGCAACATGTTTCCTTTTTGCCCAGCGTCCCAAAGGACACTCCGGTGTGAATCAAGATCCGGCTGAAGGCCCTGGCCATCTCCTGGGTCCGGAGATCAATGGAGGTGGTGCAGCCGACAAAATAGCACCATTCCGCCCCGCCGCTCTTGGTCAGGTCGGGAATAGCCAAGTCTCCCATCCACTTATCCCGTTTCTTCTTGGATGACTCCCAGGGGTTATAATACTTCAACAGGTTTTCCAGGGCCCTGGTCACCAAAGGCGGCGCCGATCGGCCATCTTCCAGAATTCTAATCCGGACTTCCCGAACCAGGTCCAGGGGTGCGGCATAAATCGGGCAAACCTCCAGGCAGGCGCGGCAAGTGGTGCAGTACCACGACAGGCCGGGGCTAATGACCGGGGTCTCGGACAGCCGCTTAACGGCCCGTTTTTTGAAGAAAGAGACCCGATTGATCAGGCGGCCTTTCAACGTGGTGTCAGTCTTTCCGGCGGCCACAAAATCCCGCGGGGAAAACGGCTCTCCCGCCAGGCAGGCCGGGCAGACATCGGTGCACCGTCCGCATCGGGTGCAAGCCTGGCTGAACAATATCTGATCCTGGGAAAATTCACCGGCCAGGGTGGAGCGGTCTTCAATTGAAACAAACTGCCGCGGTTGGGTCTGAACATAGATGTTGGCCGGAGCGGCCAGGGCATGAAACAGCTTGCTGAAAGGCAGGTAGGCGATCAAGCCCAAGCTCAACAGGGCATGGCCCCACCACAAGTAGACGTGGATATCTTGGGCCTGACGCGGCGAGGAGAATATCCCGATCAAGGCCAGACTGACATAAGAGGAAGCCTCGTTCCAGGCAGGCTGGGTGGCGGCCAATCTGGCGGCCTTCACCAGGAATCCGGTCACTGCGATGGTAATCAGCCAGGCCGGAATGATCAGGTCTTCACCGCGCCGCTCCAGCCGGGGCACCCGGATCAGATATCTCCGCAGCAGCACCGCAGCCGTCCCAATGATCAGGGCCGACCCGCAGACCTCCATCATCCGGGAAAAGGCCAGATAGACGTTACCCCGCAACCACGAGACAACATAATGGTCCACGGCCGAAGACAGCGTCCCCAGAAACAGCCCCAGGAAACCCCAGAATATCATCAGGTGGATTATCCCGGCGGTCAGGTCTCCCTTAATGATCCGGGCGCCCAGAAGGCCGTCTATGATCAGGCGGCGGATCCCGGCGGCGGAAAAACTGATCCGGCGAGCCTTGAATCCGGTCTTCCAGACCGCCACCCGGTCGACCACCCCAAAAGCAAAAACAGCCAGCGCCAATCCGGCCAACACATAGAAAAGCCAGACTCTTGATATATTCCAGAACTGCTCCCGATAAATGCTATCCATGCCCCCTGCCGAAATTAAAATTAGTTATTCCGTCCTAGTCCGTTTTTCTTTATGC
>JADFYA010000373.1 GCA_015233285.1 Deltaproteobacteria bacterium
GCCGAGCTGGCTTTGCCCCCGGCCGACCGGTTGCCGGCGAAAAAAACACTGGCCAAGGCCGTCTCTCCACGTCAGGTCTACAAACATTTTCTGAGGCCGGAACGGTTGGCCGCGGCGCGGGAATTCTACTTCGCGAACCAAACCGATCTTCAGGGGATGGAGAAAAAATACGGTGTCCCCGGGGAAGTGGTCGTGGGGATCCTGATGATTGAAACCGGGTTCGGAAGCTACCTGGGCAAAGACAAAGCCTTCGTGGTCTTATCCAGTATGGCGCTTTGTGCCGATTTCAGCAATATCGAGACATATCTTAACGACCTCCCGATTGACCCGGAAAAACGGGACTGGCTCAAAGACCGGGCCAAAGAAAAAGGTGACTGGGCTTACCAGGAATTCAAGGCCCTGCTCCAGTATGCCGAGGCCAATAAACAAGACCCCTTGACCATCCCGGGGTCCATTTACGGAGCGATTGGAATCTGCCAGTTTATGCCCTCAAATGCCCTCAAATACGGCGTTGCCGCCGATGGAGACGGCCGGGGCGACCTGTTCAAAATGACGGACGCCATTTACAGTACAGGCCATTACATTCAAGGACACGGCTGGAACGGCGACATGGACGACCCGACCAGACAACGGGACGCCATCTACCGTTACAACCGCAGTACCCCCTATGTCAATACGGTCCTGGCCGTGGCTGACCACTTGAGCAAAGCCAACAACAAAAAATTGGCCGCGAGATGATGAGCCCGAATTTGATTGAGAATCTAAAACTTATCCCTATGGCTGAATTCGCCGATCTCCCGGCGTTTCGGAGGAGAGCCCTGTTTAGCCGCGTAACCTAGCGGAATCATGGCTACGACTTCATACCCTTCCGGGACCTGGAGAACCTCTTTGGCCTTATCCTGATCAAACAGCCCCACAACCACCGTCCCCAACCCCAGCGAGTGGGCCATCAGGCAGACCGACTGAGTGGCGATGCCCAGGTCGAACATGAACCAGTCCCCAAACTTGGTGGTCACCTGTCCGTTATAGTAGCCGGAACCCTTCAGTTTGCCGCACAAGGCCAGGACGATGGGGGCGGTCACAATGGCCTTGGTGGCCGGATTGCCCTTGCCCATTGTCCCCTGAAGTTTCTCTTTCACAGCCGCCTCTTTAACCACCACGACCTCCCAGCACTGGGTGTTGGCCCAGGAAGGCGACCATTGGACGGCCTCAAGGACCAGGTTCAGCAAATCGTCTGGCACGTTCTTGTCCTGGTAAGATCGAATACTTCGTCTCGATTTGATGACGTCAAGCAGATTGTCCATTAAATCCCTCCATTAAAGATAAGCTTCTGGATCAATACTAAACCAAGAATAGCTAATTCATTTGCGATTCCCTCTGGTCACAAAAATCCTGAAGGTAATTGTATAGTTTTTTGAAATGAGGACATTTGCTACTGACCGTATCCGGATTGATCTTCTTGATTAACTCCGGGGTGTGTATACCCTTTCGGTATCTTTCTTTGCAGTTCGTCTCTTTTGATGATTCAATGATGACTTCCGAAAGCTTATTCTCGCAGGCATCTCCCTCAAGGTTAATCTTACTGAATGATTCCGGATTGCTGAAAAAAACTTCATTCGTACTCAACCAATAGCGCATCCTCTCGTGGCAGCCTTTAAAATCTGGATGGCGAGCGATTGTGTTGTCCCAATCGGCAATAATCCAGGCCTCAATCTCCGGTGCTGCAAAACCCACACATTGAGGTTTCGCCGCCGCTCCGGGCACTTTTGAGATGGCCTCTAAGAAGGTCTTTTCTTGATCGGCTGAATCGCGGCAATCCAGATCATCTATTACCAGAATCAAGTCTCCCAGTTGTCCTCTTTCCAGGGAAGATTTCAATCGCTCCTTAATTTGGTTGGCCAGGCCACGACCGGTATGACCATAGCCGTCGCCCCAGTCCCGTTTGGGTCCGGTTTTCTTTGACTTTGCAAGGTCGGCGTGACCATGACCACCAGTTTTCTCCACTTTAGGTCCGGGTTTTGATTTTACAGGCGTCTTCCGCTCAAATTTACATCCTGGGAAATTATCCACCAGAAACGGAACCAGACCTTCAATCTCGGACTCTCCCCCTCCGGCAAAAAGCCAGACTACCATGGCCATCCCCCCACATCGGGGTCCCCCACTCGGTACAGATCACCCAACTCCCAGCCTTCGGTAAAATGCTCGGCCACGCCCTTCCGATCCATGGTCCTGACCGAGAAGTGGTGCTGATCCTTCTTGTTGAAGCATAGAACATGTTCCACGGAGTCGGTGAACTGGTCCAACAGATCCGGGCTATGGGTGGAGATGATGACTTGTGTCTGCTCGGACGCTCGTTTGATCCACTCGGCCAACAGGGGCATCCAGGCGACATGCAGACCAATCTCCGGTTCTTCGATGACCAGCAGCGACGGTAAATCAGGCGCCAGCAGGATGGTTGCCAGGCATAACATGTGGATGGTCCCGTCAGATAGTTCGTTTAAATAGAATGGTTCCTTCACTCCCTGAACGTGCCACTCTAGGGTCAATCGCATTCGGCCCGACCTGATTGGCCTGACTTTTCTGGTGAATGGTAAAAGATGTCTCATGGCGTCATTCAGAACTTCTTCAAAATCAACATTTTCATTAATCAAATTTTCCAACACCAGAGCCAGATTATCACCGGAAGGCGAAAGCCGGGTCTCGCGGCCGCCGATCTTCGGTTCCGACTCCTTGATATGGCGAAGACTCATCTCATTGGCATAGTAAAACCTCCACCCTTTGACTCCACGAACCAAATTACGCGCTAAATCAACGGATGGCTGAAATTTACTGTCATCCATATTCCCCAGATTAGCAACGCGGGTCAAGGCCAGCTCGTCATCCGGTCGGTTAAATACTGCCTGACCACCGATCAAGACAAAATCGGCTACTTCCCCGGTGTTACTGTCACTCTCGCTATGGCGGTAGTAATATCCCTTGGCGCTTTCAGGATCACCTTCGTACTTGGTGAAGTTATAATCGAATCCAGGCATGCCCTCTTCGTGAGCATCGTCCAGCACTTCTTTATTTATGGTTACAAGCTGCTGACCGGATGCAGCCCAGAGTTCCAGTTTCAAGAGCTTACTCGGTATGGCTACATCTTCGGTCCCAAATTGGTAGGCCAGAGTCACTGTGGCCGGGCGCTTCATAGTGGCGTCCAGAATCTTTGCTCCACCTAAGGTATCCACCGCCTCTTGAAACGCGGTAATGCCGCGGTCGACGCCGGGGCGGCCGGCCACGCATTGATTTAGAAACTTCAAGGCGGCGATGAAGTTGCTCTTACCGGAGCCATTGGGGCCGATGAAGATATTCAAATTGGATAGAGTCACCCCAGGATCCAGGGCCAGATTCTTATAGTTCCCGGTGGTCAGTTTCTCAAGTCGGTAGGATTCATCACCCATTATCTACACTTCCCATGATTTGTCTTCGTCAACTTTTATGCCGATCATTCATCTGCAATATTCAATCCTGTAACTTTCCATCCCGTCCATAGGCATCCGCGGCGGCGTTACTAAACCTGGTCACGGGCCAGGTCGTGGCTGCACCGCTGCCTGGCTTTCGGACCACGATCCCGGTAGTGCTATTGGTGATGGTGAAGTCAACCGAGACCGGTTGCGAGGTAAACATCCCGATGCCGGCGATGTGATTCGGTGTGGCGGCAGGGTCATAGAAGACTTCGCAGGTCTGGGCGTCATGACTCGATAGTAGAATCGCCCCTCCATTGGTGTAGCGCTGCAGA
>JADFYA010000374.1 GCA_015233285.1 Deltaproteobacteria bacterium
GCTCCATCTCCGAGGTGGCCAAGGGGGCCACTGACATGTCTCAGAATGCCGGAGAAGCCGCGCGTGGCGTCCATGAAGCCTCAGCCAACATTCACGGCGTCAGCTACGCCGCTGCGGACAGCAATACCAGCGCCCGGCAGATCAACGCAGCGGCATCCGAATTGGCCAAGGTGGCGGGACACCTCGAAGTGATCGTCAAAAAATTTCAGGTTTGATAACTAATTGTTTTATGAGAAAAAACAATTAGTGTAAAAAGATGCGGATAGGTCGCGATTGAGATGTACCGAGTACGTTTCAGTCGCCGACCAGTCCACCATCCGGCAGCCATGACGGCTAAATGCTTCAGGATTAAATTTTCCCTCCCGATCAGGAGTATTCCGGAATTCCCCCCCCCAGCCCCCCATTGAGCCATTTGAAACCTAATCGAGGAAGACAAGAAAAAAGAAAACGCAGACATTTCTCAGCTTTCGACATAGCCGGTTATTTCGCTATGTTAATGTAGAACTAACCGTTATAAGCTAAAAAACTCTGCGCTCTCTCGACCGGATTTTTCTTTAGAATGCCGGGGCTGTTGAATCAGACCGGGCCGGTTCAAATAGTGCCCCCCGGTTATTCATGTCCCATTGGTTAGATAGTGCTTGTAGGCATCAATAAAAAGCCGGGTCTCACGGACGGTTCCCAAACTTACTCGCAACGTCCCGTCAATGCAGGGGCCGGATCTGGGTCTAACCAAGATACCTTGTAACTTGAGGGCCTCAAACGCGGCCATCTGGTCCGGTGGTCGAAAAGTGATAAAATTGGCCCACGAGGGATAGTAACTCACCCCGTGCTGATCAAAAAACGATTCCAACAAGGGCTTGGACCGACCCATCACCTCCTGGACGTAGTCTTGAACATAGTCAAGATGATCCAGCGCCGCCATGACCCCCACTCGAGCCAGCATATTGACGTCATATGGTCCTCTGATTTTGAGGAGCTCTTTAATGTTCTCTTCACGGGAAATAACGTACCCGACCCGCAGAGAAGGGAGCCCAAATGCCTTGGAAAATGTTCTGATAATAAACAGATTGGCATAAGAGAGAATCAGATGCTTGAAAGACTGGCGGTGGAATTCGAAATAGGCTTCATCTAACAGGACTGCCGCGCCCAGGCCGGCCGCCTTATCCAGGATGGCCCTGACCTGCTCTTCCGAGGCGACTGATCCGGTAGGATTGTTTGGGCTGACGATAACCACCAGCTTGACTCCCGGACAGAGAGCGGCCAGGACGTCCGACGCGGGAAAAGATAGGTCCTCATGATAACTGGGCCGGATGAGCCTGGCCCCTTCAACCCCGGCCACCTGATAAAACATGGCGAAGCTGGGTGAGGGAATAATAACTCCGTCACCGAAGCTTACGCCGGCGCGGTAGATGATCTCAATCCCTTGATCGGATCCGTTGGTGACCATTACCTGGCCAGCCGGAACTTCGGCGTATTTGGCGATCTTAGCCTCCAAATCGCCATATTCGGGATATGCCTGGACGGCTCCTGAATCGATAAAAGTCCGGAGGGCATTAAGCACCGCCGGACCGGGAGGCGCCGTTCTTTCATTAAAATCCAACAGGGTATACTTGCCTTCTGAGGCCCGACCTTCCAAGGGTGGTAAATACGGGGTCATGGCTTTGATATGTTCTTTTATATACACGTTAAGCCCTACTTTAATCCATCATTTGGTTTGATGCGCCCGGGGCATTCTGTGGCCGGGTCTTACCGGTTCAACGAGAGGAGATAAGATCTGAGGTTGGCCTTTTTATTCTTCAGTTTGAGTTTTCCGCGAATGTTGGCCCGATGAAAGATGACCGTGTTTTCGGAGAGTCCCAACATCTGGGCGATGTCTCTATTTTTCTTGCCGTCTTTAATCAAACCGGCCACCCGAATCTCCGTGGGGGTCAGATTTAAGAATCTGGACGCCAGGTTACCGACAAAAGGAGATATGATGTTTTCCAGGTTGGATTCCAGAATATTGACCAGAGTCAGTTGTTGCGAGGTCAAGTCCGTTTTTCTCAAATCCTTGAAGTAAGGCATGACCAGTTCTTTAACGGAAGATAACACATTTTCCTTAAAGGCTTTCTTGTCCTGCTCCCGCTGGCTCAACAATACCTTAAGGGCCGAATTGACTTCCTCGAGGTATTTTGATTGAGACTCCAACTCCATTTCTCTCCGGCGTAAGGCTTCTTCGGTCCGTTTTCTTTCGGTAATTTCTTTTTCAAGCAGTTCATTGGCGCGAACCAGATCGGCAGTGCGTTCCTCAACCAATCGCTCCAGGTGGATATGATAATTCTTAAGTTCATCCTCCGCCTTTTGGCGGGCCAGACGATCTCGGTGGTTGCGGACAACTTTTAACAAATGTAGCGGCAATATCTCAAGATAATTGCTGGATGAATCCTTTATCAGGTAATCGTCCACTCCGGATTTGAGGGCTTGAACGGCAAGTTTCTCAGATCCCATGCCGGTTTGCATCACCAAGGGTAAGGGGACGCTTCGTTCACGAAGGCTGACACACAACTCCAGACCGTTCATGCCGGGTAAGCCATGGTCAATGACCACGACATCAAAAAGGGAAGCATCAGTTTCAAGGGTTTCCAAGGCCGTCTCAGCCCTGTCCACCAAGGTAATTTTATGGGGGATCCGGCTGGTTTTAAAAGAACGTTTAAAGGCCTTCACATCATTCTCATTGTCTTCCACCAGAAGAATCCTTAGAGATTCCGTGCTATTCTCCAAGCCCATATGATCACTCCATCGGTTAGTCCGGTCATCGAGAAGAGGGACTAGTGACAACATCCCCACCTGGTTACGGCCTTAGCCACAGCCCTAACCAACCATTAAGCTACAAATCAAATAATCAGGCAGTCAATACTAACGTCTTAAAGATTAAACACTCGTCGGGGTGTTGCTCCAGACGGCCGCGGTATTTCTTTTTCGGTCAGGTTCTGCAACCGTGAGTTCCCAAGTCAGGTGAACGTAAGGCCGTATTTTCGGTAGGCCATTGCCGTAGATTCAGGAGCCTGAGGTAATTATTTCTCCGAATGAACCTGATTGGTTCCCGAGGTTATTAAACCACAAAAAAAGGTGATTGTCAAGCGACCTTAGGATGTTGCAACATATCATTCGTACACTGCAGAACTAGTCGTATTATTGGGTTGTTTATCATTTTTTAGTAGTAAAATCAGAGGCCATATATTTAACAAAGCTGTTTTAAACCAACATTCTATATTCTTAATCAATGGCTAGTTATAAATTATATAATATTTTTCTGCACCACCCAAAAATTTTTTCGGCTCATCTGAATTAATGAACACCTTATGCCCAGATAAATCGTGAACACCTTATGCCCCCTATATTCGAGACGCTGTCACCGTTCATTATCAAAACCCGTTTACAATGTCAACAGTATAGTTATATTATTTACAAAAATGCAGGCGGGATAAAGCCATGTATTTGTCTGGACCGCCCGCTCAGCATGCTTAAAATAATCTCGAAGTATCTAATTCACGCGAAACACCGAATAATCGGCAATAATGGAGGTAATCGACAATAAAGGGTCCGGACAGACAAATGGCTCGTCTATAGTGCCGGGTTTCAGCCACAACTCAGATCCCGCTTGGCCCCATACCGGGACACATCCTCATCGTTGAACATCCGAATGGATGAATCATTTTCTTGGTGGGATGGATTAGGATAAAATGCCGGCCGGACCACATCGACCGTAGCGGGAACTGCATACATCGA
>JADFYA010000375.1 GCA_015233285.1 Deltaproteobacteria bacterium
CGTTCCCGCCTTTGATCGTAAATCCGGTTACCCTCACCCTGGCGGCGGAATCAATGTTGATCACCCGGACCCTGGCCACGGCAGTAGCTTCAGCATTCAAGACCGTAGTGCCGGCTGAAGCGCCTTTGAGCGTCACCCCGCTCTTCATCACGATGGGAAATGTTTCTCTATTGGTCGAAGGAGAATAAACGCCGGCCGACACCTCAATGCTGTCCCCATCCGCGGCTTGAACCATGGCTGCGGTAATGGTGGCAAACTGGGCCGGGACCTTTAAGGTGGCCGCTGAGGCTGAAGTGACAAAAAAAAGGCCTAACCCGAACGACATTAGCCACCCGATAAGCCTGTTACCTGGTATCTTCACGATTAACCTCCTTTGGCTGGGGTAGATTTAATGGTTGGGAATTTGAATTGTGACGGCATCATGAATAATCGGGAAGTTGATCTATCCAAGATCATGTAATGGATTAACTTACAACTTGCATTCCTTTTGTTTTCCTCTAATTATGGAATAAATACCCTTATCGAACCAGGCTACCTGAAGTGCGGGTAAAATAACGCCTCCATCCCTAAGTAGAGACAACCAGGTGAGTTGGCCCTCCCCTTTCTGAACAGAAAAGCAGCCACATTGCACATTCAGGCCCCTTATCAGGGCTGAACCCATCGCCCCGACAAAAACGATCATCATCAAAATTATTATTAATGCGGCAGTTCGAGTCCAGATGCCCAGGACAAGCGCCAGGCCCATGACCAGTTCCAGCCAGGGCAAGATAATAGCCACCAGGTTTACGGCGCCATCAGGCAAAAGGCGGTAATTGTAAACCAGGCGGGCAAAGGCCTCCGGGTGCAAAATTTTGGGCCAGGCCGCCAAGATGAACACCAATCCGACCAGCAGCCGACAACCCAGGGTTACCTCTGGTCGCTCCAGTAAACCGACTAAGGTATTAGTTTTGACCATAGCCCCTCTTCCCCGGTCCGGATTCGGTCGGCAAGCCGGCCTTTGTCCATTCACTGAACCCGGCCAGAAAAATCCGGACCTGGTCATATCCGTTATTCTTTAAATGCTCGGCCAGATTAGCCGCCTGGTCACACCCGGCCCCATCACAATAAGTAATGACCGGCATAATTGGAGGAAACTGGGACTGGAACTGATCAAAAAACTGGTCGATGACGTGAATGGGCAGGTTGATCGCCCCAGGAATATGTGATTGCTCATAAATTTCCCGGTCCCGGGCGTCAATTATCAGGATATTTGGATCGTTATAACTCCCGGAAACAACAGGCAGGTCTACCACGGGTATACCTCCGACGGAGGTGAGGTTGGTCAGCTTCTTGGTCCAATCTTCCACCCAGGGCAAGCCGGGATTCCTAAGGGCATTGGACCCAAAGGCCAGAAGGATGGCGACCATACACAGAGCAGTTGCCTGAGCGCAAGCCCTTCGGACAGCCAGGGTCATAGATTAACTCCAGGTGTTATTGATTATTCTTTGGAAACGCCGCCCTGTGTCATTTCTTCTACAAAGGCCCGGACCACTTCCGGATCCAACTGCGATCCACTTATTTTCTTCAATATTTCCAGCCCCTCTGCAAAGGATTTACCTTGTTGGTAGGGACGATCGGTGGTAATGGCGTCAAAACAATCGGCGACGCTGATGATTCTGGCCCCCAACGGGATGTCCCGCCCACTCAATCCCTTAGGGTAACCTTTGCCGTCGAACCGTTCATGGTGATAATAGATGAAATCTACTATCGGCCCCAAGAAGTCTAAGTCACGTAGTATAGCTACGCCGTGTTCCGGATGCACCTTTATACTGCTCAGCAAATCCTCAGTCAATGGTATGCCGCTGGTCTCAAACAAGGCGTCTGGAAAACCAATCTTGCCGATATCGTGCAGGATGCCGCCCAGTCTGATGTTGTTGATTTCGTCTTCCGGAAGATTTAACCGCCGGGCCACCCGCTGGGCGTATTCGGCCACCCGAAGGGCGTGTCCCTCGGTGTATCCGTCCCGGGCGGCCAGGGCATTGGCCATGGTGGTCACGGTATTGATGACGTTTTTTATCAATCTCTCGTTCAATTCTCTTAATTCTTCAACAAGTTGTTCTAATTGATATTCTCTTGCTTCAATCTTGACCATCATCAAACCCACCGCCTCGGCTATCCGGCGAATGCTCTCGGGCCGGCCCGGTGTGGTCAAGTCCATGATATCCTGCAAGTAGCTTCCTTTGGCTATGGCTTCAATGATTCCGACGAGCTTGTCAGTCAGATCCACAGGGGAAGGGTCCATGTGATTTGTCCTTTTCGTTTTAGCCGACAAAAGAATCTGCTGAAATCATAAGGTTGTCTTCGCGTGCAGTGATTCCGCAGTTACCGCCAAATCAAAAAACACCTATATATTTAATGAGACCTGAAATGGACTTATTAAACCTCACCGCCCTCCCCTTCCCCCATGGTTCCCGTCATCATTCTTTTTTATTCATCAGGTTCGGTTTGCCCGCTGTGCGATGATGACTCAAGAAATGATCCGGCCAAGAGTTTGCTGAACAAACCAGCCTCATCGGCTTTGGTCAGCGCGGCTAAGCTTGCCGTGAGTCCTGGTTGATTATCGAAAGAGAGAGAAATGGTCCATTTGTTTCCCTCAAAAAAGGGAGGGGGCTTTAAGGTCACTTGAGGTAGAGACCGGATGGCTGCGGTTAATCTGTGGTAGGCCTCTTCCGCCTGAGTAAGCCGTGGAAAGAGCTTATTTTTGATCCAGCGCCGCCACCGTTCCGCCTTAGTCGGCTGGTCTATCCGGGAATCGTCGAGGATGGCCATGGAATCCGGGCCGGTAATCAGGTCATGGCCGGTTTGGTTTTCCCGCCGGGATAAAATATTTATATTTTCAATTATTTCTTTTTGGGTATTATGATTGTAGCCCAACGCCGAAATAACGTTGAATAGGGCCAACCTATCTGAAGGGTTTAATTTGGTCAGAGACAGAGCGTTCTCCCGGTTGAGTTTGCCTTTGCCCAAAGCCTGGATAAGGACTTCTTCCAGATTCGCCAGCGTCAGATATCGTCTCAAGATTTCGGGGTTGGGGTTCAGCCCCAGCATGGGGAGAAACTCAGCGATTAAGCGGGAAGATTCAAAATGGATCGACAACCTGGCCAGGAGTAAGGCCCGTTCGGCTTCGTTAAAGGCTGACCCGAGGGCATGGTTGGCCGCGGCCATGACCAGGGCATCACAATCGGAAAGCGCGGCCGGCCACAATAAGGCCGGGAAACTGTTTATTTCCAGTTGCCGGTAAGCTAGAATTCTTTCAAAGCCAATAACGACTTGAAGTAGTGCATTCTCTCTGGTTCTTAAATGAACCGGGGGGAGTGTCCCGGCGGCGTGAACCACCGCCTGAGGCACCAGCGTCTCCTGACCGAAAGAAATGACAAATGTTCGATCAGTTTGATCTACCTCGGTCAGGGATAAATTAACATACCTGGGTTCATGATCAAATGAAGAAGCGGGCATCTGTCGTCATTTCGTCAGCCGGAGAAGAGCCTCTTGATATTTCTCAGCCGTTTTTTCGATGATCTCAAGCGGTAACTCAGGCGCGGGAGGAGTCTTGCCCCAGTGCAGGGACTCCAGGTAGTCGCGCAAGAACTGCTTGTCGAAGCTGGCTTGGGGACCACCGGGGCGGTATTGATCTTTAGGCCAGAACCTGGATGAGTCTGGAGTCAAGACCTCGTCGATTAAGATCAATTCCCCATTTCGAAGGCCGAATTCAAATTTGGTATC
>JADFYA010000376.1:0-460 GCA_015233285.1 Deltaproteobacteria bacterium
CTAAAAAGGCTCCCGTCCCCGCGGCGCACTTGTGGTTCATCTTGAATCCCAACCTTCGGCCGGCTTGATCCAGCTTAATGATTTTGTTGTCCTGGCCCCCGATATCAATGACCGTGAGGGCAAAGGGGAAATGGTGCCGGCATCCCCGGGCATGGCAACTGATTTCAGTCTTGGTCTGGTGGACAAACTCGATATTTCGCCGGCCGTATCCGGTGGAGATGATATTTTTGACGTCCGCTTCATCTAGTCCGGCCTGGTCCAGGGCGGCCCGCCAGACATGAGAGGCGGAGGCGGAAAAATCGTATCCGGAACGGCACACGTCCATCCCCAAGATGTTCTTCTCCGCATCGATGATGACCGCCTTAGCCGTGGACGCGCCCACATCAATGCCGCCATAAAAGGACTTGCCCATAATTAATCTTCCAGTTGTTCGATGAACGCCTCAATATTCGTCTTGGTC
>JADFYA010000376.1:488-3761 GCA_015233285.1 Deltaproteobacteria bacterium
CTCCATTGAAACTCAAGCAGGGGATGCCTAACTTTTCGGTCAGTCGTTGGGGCATGCCGTAACGGTTATTGGAGTTGTTGGGGCAGGTCTTGGCATCGTGGAAAATGATGCCTTCAAATTTGAAGAAGTCATGGCAATTCTTGATATACGCTTCTTTATACGGCTCATCCCTGACGATAAACAGTTCGGTATAGGCCCGGGCCATGCTGTCAAATGGTTCCGCCGGATCAAAGGCGGTGAAGATCCAACTATTGCAATAAGTCGAGGCGACTACGCAAGCGGCCAGGCCCGTGAATAATTCCGCCATGCTCCTAAGCTTCCCCCAGACGGGCATCCCGTCCCAGTAAAGCCGGTGTTTTTCATTCGGCACCGAACTGATTCCGGTGGCGATCCGTTCATCGAGTTCTTTTAGCAGAATCCGGTAATAATCCACTGCCTCCCGACGGCCGCGCATAACCACGGCCGGACCCATATGGATGGTGGCATCAAAGAAATTCCAGGGAGCCGGGATCACGGCCGCCCGGTCTAAGCAGGCTTTCCAGAGATCCGTGCATTCCCGCGATAACCGGACCGATTCTCTGAGCCGGTCGATATCAAACTTTCGGCCGCTGACTTCTTCCAGGGTCGGTATCAGCCCCTTCATTTGGGTGGCTATATCATCTATATGGTGCTGCTCGACCCGGCCGATCTCCCGATGAGTGTGGATGCCGATAGCCGGGACATTGAAATGGCGCCCATACCAGGAAAACCAATCCTTAACATCGCGGCATTGATTTGTATTGTAGACCAGGACATCGGGTTTGGGAACGGCGTCGATGTTGTAGGCTTTTTTCAGCGGTGTTTCCTGCTTGAGGAAAGAGCCGATATCCGAAGTCAGGTAAGAACAGATATCCGGGGAATAACCTATGGCGTTGGCCACCGGAATCATGTCCATGGCCATCCGGGTGGCCCCCAACATGGCCCCGTGATTTTCGGGATAATAGACTAGAAAACCAAATGATTGAAGTAATTCAGCGGGTCCTACGCTGGTACACCAGGCCACCTTCGGCGCCCCAACCTTGACCGCCCGGTCCAGTTCGTAAAAATGATCAGCCATGATTTTTTTGAGCGGTTTGGCCGCCTGGATGGGGACGGACGGGGATATTCGTTTTTCCATTCGGTTGGCTCCTTATAACCTGGTCAGAATGAAACGGACACACTGCGCGTTTAAAAATGTAACCGCCGAGGACGGGGAGGAAAAAAAGGAGGCGGCGGAGATGTCAACATTATGACGTTAGGATACAAAACGATGTCATCCCTGTCAACGGCTAAAATCAGGCCCGGCAGTTTTCGGCCGGTTGACCCATCCGGTCGGCTGCGATCCGCCCCGTTACGACGTCGGTAAATGGTTCTTTTTGTGTGACGACAAATGCCGTCCGCAACCTGTTTCGGTTGGAACTATTTTGTTTTGCAGAGCTATTTTTACAAATTCGGCTTATTTTGTTTTTTTGATCAAAAACGAGTTGACAGCGTCCCTTGGTTCTGGTATACCCATTTTCGCTTGCGGGGCTGTAGCTCAGTTGGGAGAGCGCTTGAATGGCATTCAAGAGGTCGTCGGTTCGATCCCGTCCAGCTCCACCAAAAGAAAATAAGGACTTAGCCAGAAATGGTTTAGGTCCTTTTTTTGTTGCGTACCCATTGCGTACCCGCTTGCAGATTGGCGTACCCGGACCGGTCTTTCTGTTTCATCGCCGCCGGGGCCTTGATCAACACAGAAGGGGGGCGTCCAGCGTTACCCGGATCACCCCCCCCGTGAACATCAGCTTTTGTTACGCCGGTGTCGCGGCCTGGCTCCAATCTCCGCTCATATACCGGGCGTACATCCCAAGGGCTTCACCAATCCGGTCGTTCATTTCCTTTAGTACAGGCTCAGAGATTGCCAGGTTTAAGTGCTCTTCTTCAAATGTTGCCACATAAATCAAATGGCTTAGACCTTGGAGGTAATCCAATTGCTTCAATATGTTTTGTTCCAGTTGGTCCTTACTCATGGCGTTTAGGCGGTTCTCTTTCTCGTCGTCTCGGTCAAATGCACTCTTCTTGCTCATGATTTTTCCTCCTCCACAAAAACAATACCGGCGGTTCAACGAGTGCCTCTAAAGGTGCTCGTCAAAATCACCTCGCCCATGCGTCACCACATAGGCACACTCATCAAAACGCCGGTCAAATTTTTGCTGGAAATAGAAATAGCCAATCTCACGGGTGGCTGGCCGTTGACGAATTTGATTCTTAGAGGACACCAGATTGACACAGGTGGAGTGGGGATGTAACATTTATTCCGGGCCATGCCTGCCCGGTAAAACAAAATATTACTTGAGATTACCCTTGCCTTTTTCGGCCGACCTCGTCATAATAACCCTAGGAGGCACCACATGGAATACTTTGACACGCTGTCAGTTTATGATCAGTTACGGGGTGCCCGGTTTGATGAAGAGGCATGCCGGGTACTGTCCAATATTTTCCGGGACACTCAGAAGCAGCAACTTGAGCTATTGGCGACTAAAAGAGATGTTGAAGAGATCAAAGGGAGTATTGAAGCGTTGCGTCTGACGACTCAGCGGGATATTGAGGAATTCAGACAGGAAACCAAACGGGACTTTACCGACGTTAATCGGGACATTGAAGTTCTACGTCAAGAAAGCAAGAGAGATGTTGAAATCTCGGCATTAAAGCTTCAAGAAGCAATTTCTAAGTCTCAGTTTGAGCTAATGAAAGAAATTGCCGGGGTTAAAAAATGGGCTATCGGTTTGATAATTGCCCAAATGGTTTTGATATCCGCCTTGAAGCTGTTCAGTTAGGTTTCCGGTCCTGGTTAACGGCTCAAACGGGCCACACCCCACCCAATGTCATTGACTTAACGAATTGGTTTATATGCGAAGTGGTGCGTCTTTCTTTTTATGGCCATTTTTCTTGGATTTTTTCTGCCAGGCCTTATCGGTTCAGTAGTCTTGAGGAACAGGGTAAGAAGTTTTTCTAGTATTTGTCCGATATTAGACCGGCAGAATAGTAGCACCACTGTATCTTTCATCTCAATGTCATTGACTTAAGCCGACGAACAATCGTGCCAACTTTTTTAAAATAGACCATTCCGAATAAGCCCCAACGGGGCGCTCTATGTTAGCCCAGGGCAATGCCCTGGGAAATACGGCAGGTTACGTGTCAGCAGAATGGTCAGGAGGTCGGACGGCCCCCAAAGTCATTTCCTTTGAATGGGATATCCGGCTACGGCTGAGTACG
>JADFYA010000377.1 GCA_015233285.1 Deltaproteobacteria bacterium
ACCTACTTGATCGAGTTTGCCTTTGGTGATCAAAGGGTTGGCCTGCCGAATAAATCTGAAGAGAGCGGCCAGGGCCCCGGAAATGTTGAGATCATCGTCCATGTGTTGGGTGAACTGGGTCTTGACGTCGTAGATCATCTGGTCCAGTTCGGCAGCCCTTTCACCTAAAGGGGCGAACCCAAGCCGGCGGATGAATTCGTCGAGCCGGGCCAAAGTCCGACCGGCGGCATCAAGGGTCGGATAAGAAAAATTCATTGGTTTTCGGTAGTGTTGAGACAGGAGCAAAAACCGGACCAACCGGCCTGTGTATCCCCGATTCAGGACCTCCCGCAAGGTCACCGAATTTTCCTGCCCGGGGACCATCTTCTTGTCGTTGACCGTGACCAGTTCGTTATGTAGCCAATACCGGACGACCCGATGTCCGCAATCCGCTTCGGCGATGGCGACCAGGTTTTCATTGTGTGGGAAAATCAGATCGGCGCCGCTGGTGTGGATATCAACCGTCTCGCCCAGGTGTTTCATGCACATAGCCGCGCATTCGATATGCCAGCTCGGCCGGACATTGCCCCATTCTGTTTTGTAGAAGATGCCGCGCTTTAATTCACTCAAGGTACTTCGCTTGAGCAGGGTGAAATCTCTGGGATTATCCTTTTCGTAATCATCCAAATCCACCGTTTTGCCCACCTGGATCTTGGACAGGTTGACCCGGGACAGTTTTCCATAGTCTCTAAAGCGGGAGATATCGTAGTAAACGGACCGGAATTTTTCGTAGGCGAACCCTTTTTCCACCAATTTACGGGTCAGTTCCACCATATCCTCAACGTGCTCACTGGCCCGAGGGTGTCCATCGGCCCGTTGGATGCGGAGGGCGTCCAGGTCTTGATGAAATTCTTCGGTAAACCGGTCGGTAAATTCCCTCAGGCCAAACCCGGCTTGCTCTGAACCGTCAATGGTCCGGTCATCCAGATCGGTCACGTTCATGATGTGTTTGACCAGGAGTCCTTTTGAGTTAAGGTAGCGCTTGACCAGGTCGGCGAAGACGAAGCGGCGGCATTGATTCAGGTTGCACAGGTTAAAGACGGTGGGACCGCAGGTGTACATGGTTACCTGAGGGGGATAAGCCGGGTAAAAATCCTCTTTCTCCCGGCTGGTGGTGTTGTAAAACTGCATCACCGGTTTTTCTTTGGCCTGGAACAAGGTGGTGCTCAGGTAGCGCTCGCCGCCGTCTGCCAAAAGGACGACCACGACGCCTTCGTCCATCTGCCGGACCTTTTTAAGGGCGATAGCCATGGCCGCGCCGGCGCTCATGCCCACGAACAAACCTTCTTGTTTGGCTAATTGTCTGGCCATTTCAAAGGCTTCTTCATCGTCAACATTGATAATTTCATCGATTTCCCGTTTGTCGAAGATGCCGGGTTTGTATGATTCTTTCATGTTTTTGAGGCCCTGGATCTTATGCCCCAGGTAGGGTTCGACGCCGATAATTGAAATAGCAGGATTAAATTCTTTCAAAGCCCTGGCCGTGCCCATCAGCGTCCCGGTGGTGCCCATGGTGGCCACAAATGCGGTTACCGCCCCGTTGGTCTGGGCCCAAATCTCCGGGCCGGTGCCCAGATAGTGAGCCATCGGGTTATTCGGGTTGTTGAATTGATCGGGGCAATAGTATTTGTGTGGTTCTTCTCTGGCCAGATGATAGGCGACTTCAATGGCCCCATCGGTGGACAGCCGGGCGGGAGTCAGTTGGATGTCGGCTCCAAAGGCTTCCAGGATTTTGCGGCGTTCGATGCTGGCTGATTCGGCCATCAGCAACAGTAACCGGTATCCTTTGACGGCCGAGACCAGAGCCAGACCGATACCGGTGTTGCCGCTGGTGGCTTCAATGATAATTTTATCTTTGGTTAGTTCACCTGTTTTCTCAGCCGCTTCGATCATACATAGGGCCACCCGGTCTTTGACCGATCCGCCGGGATTACTGCTCTCCAGCTTGGCCAGCAGGGTGACTTTTTTGTTGGGGTTGAGCCGGGTAATGGGGACGAGTGGGGTGTTCCCAATGCGGTCAAGGATATTGTTTCTGCCGTTATTCATTCCGTTAGTCCTCGCGTGTTGATGTCAGCCCTACAGGAATACTAAAAACTAGCAAATATTTCAACAAAATTTTACGGCCGGAAGACGATTGCCGGAAAAATGATGATCAGGTAACCAGGGCCGTGACCCTTGCCGGATGCCGAGATAGAGGGACTGGTCCGATCACGGGTTGTCGATGGATTTGAGATCGACATAAAGAAGCTCTTACAGCCGTAAAGACCGTCGGTTTTTCCGTTGCTCATTTTATATTCTGGGGGCCTCTTTCTTCGGTTAAGAGGCCCTTTTCGCGGCCAAGGAATTTTAATGAGATTGTCCTGGGGGAGAAGGACAAAAGCCTTGTCTAGTTCGGCGGCGTATGCTAATACATCAAAAAAACCACTCAGGCGAAGCAGGGCATAATTTGACATTATACAAGGAGTAACATCTATGGGCAAGGGCCTGAATAAAGTGATGATCATTGGACGTCTGGGGAAAGATCCCGAGGTCAGGTATACCACCGCTGGGACGGCGGTGGCCTCCTTCACCGTAGCCACGGATGAGTCATGGACCAACAAGGAAGGGCAGCGGGAAGAGAGGACGGAATGGCACCGGATCGTCGCCTGGGGCAAACTGGGCGAGACCTGTGGCAAGTACCTGACCAAGGGAAAGCTGGTGTACTTGGAGGGCAGACTTCAGACCCGTGACTGGACAGACCAGAATAACGTGAAGCGGTACACCACCGAGATAGTTGCCTTGGATATGGTGATGCTGAGCGCCGGGGCCGGGGGCCGGGACGCGTCTTATGAGCCTCCTCCACCGGAGTCGGAATATCAATCGCCCAAAAGCAGATCGGCGGCTCCTAAACCGGAAGAGGAGGATGATATCCCATTCTAAGCCGGGGATAGAACCAAACGTTACAAATGGTCCAGCTCCGCCACCAGAGTCAGGAACTCTTTGGACAGCCGGTACCGGTCGATAGCCTCCTGGAGATCCAGCCAATTTTTCCAGATGGCCATCCATTCCCGGTTATACCAATAACAGGCCGGCCGTCTAGGCTCTTTGGTCAGGGCCTGATATTCCAGGTATTCTTCCAGGCAACCAGGGCAAAAGGTAAAGGGAGTACCGGGATCCTGGATGTCGATGTCCGTCTTTTCGATATGAATTCCACACTTCGCGCACCTCATGGAGCAGTTGGCGCAGGTCAGGAATTTTCTGACGGATTCGATTTTCCGGGCGGCATCAGAGGCGGCCCGTTTTTCTTTGTCCCGGCAGACTCTGCCAGATATGCTTATGATCTCAGCCATTTGTTCACCGTGTCAGGGGTTCGGGTCAGGGACTATGATTAATTTTAATTATATCATGACCGTGAGTTTCCGTCAAGCATCACCATTTTAGGGGAAGGGCGGCGGGATAAAAAATCTTTTGCCGCGCCTGCTCTGTCAGATCCACTGAAGGCGTCTCCGCGATTCCCGCTGGTGTGCGTTGGACTTTTGGAGGAGGTCGGCCGGACCCAAACATAACTATATCTATCCGTTATTTAACATTTTTATGTGATGATCCGGCTATATGTCGATGAAAATAGTTTCCCGACCGTGGCTGGTGTGGTATAGCTACCGGATCAGCCGTCCTGACCGTCACTCCTTCCGTGGAGAAAGATTTTCGCCGCAACGGACGAAG
>JADFYA010000378.1 GCA_015233285.1 Deltaproteobacteria bacterium
ACCAGGGTGCCGACCTCAACCCCGTCGAACACATCGGATAAATTATTCTTCTGCTTGCCGCCGACGATAATCGTCGGAACCCCACCCAAGGCGGCTTTTCGGGCAGCCTGAAGCTTGCTCAACATGCCGCCCCGGCCGGGACCGTAAGCCACATCCGTGGCGTATTTTTCGATTTTCCGGGTGATCGATTCAACTAACGGGATGAATTTGGCTTCGGGGTGTTGTCTGGGATCCTGATCATAAAGGCCGTCAATACTGGTCAGGTTAATGAGCAAGTCGGCATCGATTAAGTTGACCACCATGGCCGCCAGGTTATCATTGTCACCCAACCTGATTTCTTTCACGACCACCGTGTCATTCTCATTGATGATTGGTATAACCCGCCATTGCATCAGAGTGAAGATGGTGTTCCGGGCGTTCAGATAGCGCTGGCGGTTGGACAGGTCATCACCGGTCAACAAAACTTGAGCCACTTCCACCCCGTACCGGTGAAAGGCCTCCTCATAAACCTGCATCAAAATGGATTGACCAATGGCGGCATAAGCCTGCTTCTGGGGGATTGACTTGGGCGTATCGGCCAGCTTCATTTTACGCACGCCCGCAGCAATGGCCCCGGAGGAGACCATAACCACTTGCAAACCGCGTTCGAGCAACAGAGAGACTTCATCAGCCAACCGGTTGATGACCCGCAAATCCAGCCCCTCATCAGTGGTCAGCACGGCGCTGCCGACTTTAATCACCACCCGTTTAACCCGGCTGATTATCTCTTCTCTTAACGAGCTTTTATTCATACATCCCGCTCAAATAAATGCTTTCGGAGGACTGCGGTTAATTCCTTGATTCCGGTGCCGTTTTTCGCCGAGATCAAGAGCGGGGAAAAGCCTGCTTGCTTGAAAGACGCAGTCACCAGATTAAGCTGCTCAGGGTCGGTCACCTGATCGATCTTATTGAGGACGACCACCTGAAACTTATCGGCCAAAGCCGGCTTAAACTGCCGAAGTTCCTGATTTATGGTGTCAAAGGAAGCCAGAGGATGGTCGCTGTCGACAAGGGACACGTCCACCAGGTGAACCAACAAATTGGTCCGTTCGACGTGCTTAAGAAAACGATGCCCCAGTCCGGCGCCCAGGTGGGCGTTTTTGATCAGGCCCGGAATGTCCGCCACCACGAAAGGACGGTCTTCGTCGGAGTCCACCACCCCCAGGTGGGGGGTCAAAGTGGTGAAGGGATAATCGGCTATCGTGGGTCTGGCCGAGGAAATTCTGGAGATAAGAGTGGATTTACCGGCGTTAGGTAACCCGATCAAGCCGACATCGGCAATAAGCTTCAGTTCAAGGAAAAGCTGCCTGGCCTCTCCGGGCATTCCCTTTTGGGCAAACCGCGGCGTCCGATGGCGCGAAGTGGCGAAATGGTGATTGCCTTTCCCCCCTCGGCCACCCCGAGCTACGCACAGCGTTGTTCCATCCCCGGCCAGATCACCCAATAGTTCACCGGAATCCTCATCATAGACCAGGGTACCCACCGGGACGTCAATGACTATGTCGGCCCCATTTCTTCCGTGGCAATCATTAGACTTTCCCTGTCCTCCTCGTTCGGCCTGGAACTGCTTCTTAAAATGGAAGTCATTCAGGGAATTAATCCTGGTGGTGGCCTGGAGGATGACACTCCCGCCGTCGCCGCCGTCGCCGCCGTCCGGGCCGCCCCAGGGTTTGGACCGTTCCCTCCTGAAACTGACACTCCCGCCCCCACCGTTTCCGGCAGATACGGTGATCTTGGCTTCATCATGGAACATCATCTCTTCACCAGGGCTAGTTCTACCACCAGGCGTGTTTTCCCTATAGAGTCGGGCGGTTCGGCCGGATTGGCTTGTCCAGTCGACCGCCTTCTCAGGGAAGACCAGGCAAGATAGTTAAGGGGTTGGAGATGAGACGGCCTCGGGAACGGCTGATGGGATCGGATAGACACTCACCTGTTTCTTGTCTTTGCCCTTACGTTCGAAGGTAACTACACCGTCGATTTTGGCAAAAATAGTATAATCCCGGCCCAGGCCGACGTTATTTCCGGGGTGAATCTTGGTCCCGATCTGCCGGATTAGGATACACCCTGCCGAAACCGTTTGCCCATCGGAGCGCTTGGCTCCGCGTCTTCTTCCTGCACTGTCGCGGCCGTTCCGGGAACTACCGCCGGCTTTTTTGTGCGCCATTAGATCAACTCCTATATCACTACGTTAGGAAAATATATCTCCTCACCCCACACCAAGACTGGACCAGGGGCAGCCTAAGCCTCTGCCACGGCGTTATTGTCTTGAGGGGCCGTTTCAGTAGTCACGGGGGTCGCGGTTACCGCGCCTTCCAGACCAAACTCATTGACTTTGATCTCAGTAAAATACTGCCGATGGCCGTTTTTCTTTTCATAGCTCTTACGTCGTTTTTTCTTGAAAACAATAATCTTTTTCCCCTTGCCCTGTTTCAGAATCACGCCGTCAACCCGAACCCCTTCCAGGGTGGGTTTGCCGACCTTGATACTGTCGGTTTCGTCTGAGAGCATCAGGACCTGGTCAAAGCTGACGGTCTGGCCGACATCACCAGGGAGACGTTCTACTCGAAATATCTCTCCGGCCCTGATCTTGTATTGTTTGCCACCGGTCTTAATAATTGCGTACATGGGCTTTCCTCATTTGATAAATTTGCCTGGCCCGGCCATCAAGTGGCCTCAGGTTAGTCCCTAAAGGGCGCGCAGGCCCCGAATCCCGAACAATGTGCGGCTCTGGTGGTTACGGTTAAGCGTTAGCAGGTCTTCCGGCTATCAGCAATTTATTAGTAAGGGGGCCGATAAGTGTTGGTTCAGCTTCCTTAATTAAGTGATGCGTCAACCCGGTCTCTGCTACGGATGCCGTAAATGGTAAACTAGGCGGATATAAACTATATATGGAAACACAGATCAAACAGAATGTCAAGATAAATTAGACCGAGAGGCAGGACAAACGCATGAAAAGCGCAAACAGGACTCATCCGGCATATTTTACCCGCAGGTCCTACACCTGGAACGGTTACAATTGACTCTTCGGCGTTCGCTGACCCTGAGGCAGGATCAAGGCAGGACCAAAAAGGGACAATTATGACACTTCAACGCCCGGCTTAAATTTCATTGTTTCCCAATTCTTCCTTAAATCCAAAGCAGCCTGAATTTATTCTAACCCAACGCCCTTTGATTGGCAAGGTTAATTCTCCCGCCCTATTCGCCGCCTTCATTCCTATCCCCCCGGGGGGCATAACCCTTCCACATCAGCACCACCCGGCGTTGACCCTTCTTACCCACCTCCAGCGAAAATTTTCTGGTTTCACCTTCATAAACCGCATAACCGGTATACTTACCAGACGTTAAATCCACATATAACCAGGGGCCGTCGAGTGAAGAGACCTCTAATATTTTGTCCTTGTCCCGGTAAATGACCACCGTGTCCGGCGTCAAGTATGACCCCACATCCAGGGCGAACTCAAATTTAACCGGCCAGGTCCCATAGGCCGCGGTCATGGCCTGGCGTTCACCGCTGCCAATCCCCCCGGTCACATAGGAAACACTCTGGGCCGACGCCGTTTCCGGATTTTCCGGTTCCACCGCCTGATAATAGATCTGGGCCGACGCCGAACCGGCCACCAACCACAACGCTGCCAATCCCACAAGCACTCGGGAAGCTGATTTCATGTGCCGACTCCTTAACAAATGGGACGCGTGATAGG
>JADFYA010000379.1 GCA_015233285.1 Deltaproteobacteria bacterium
TTTAGCTCGCCTCTAAGCCCGGTGATGTCATTTTTTAGTTCCCCTCTGACCTCCTCGCTGTCCCTTTTAGACATCTCCCGCAGGGTGTTGATGCTCCCTTTGACCTCGGCGATGTCTGCTTTTGTGGCTAATTCGCTTGATAACTGAGCCGCGACTTGAGCGCCCATACTCTCTAAGACTTCAATCAGCGGCACGGATTGCATTCCGAAAGCCGACTTCAATGATTCAGTTTGTTGTAACGTCAAACATAACATTGCCAATTTTGTCAACATAGGGTTTACTTCCCGGCCTGTCCGTCATCTGTGCCCGCGTGGAAGCATTTTCCTAATAGAAAGCGGATCCGAAGCGGTTGGCGGCACGATACCCGATCTACGAAACTATAGCAAAAAATGTAGGAAATGAGAAGAAAATTTTTGAAGTTGATGACTGGTCCGGTGGTCAGCCCACTCCGTCGTGGTCCGAGTCCATCTTTGGGCATCCGGCTTTGGAGTATTTGTCACAGACAGAAAAAAGTGCCGAAAAACCAATAGCCCGGATAAGGGCAAGCCGTCAACAACGTTTCATTTCCCGGCATGTTCGATGAAAAAGCATTGACACTCATATATCGGAGTGGTAACGTCGAGGATTGAAAATAGTCAGGGACCGGTTTCGTTGTATTTTTATTTGTTAAATTAGCAGGCTGCGTCGCTCAGCCCACGTCCTTTGCCATACCCCGGTCCAATCAGCCGGCTGGCGAATAATTTTGCAGCCCGTGGCAGGGAGAGACATTTGGACCCAAAGTATTTGCAATTAGCCGAAAGGCTGGCCCGGGCTAAGAACGCCATCGCCTTGACCGGAGCAGGCATATCCGTTGAAAGCGGTATTCCGGCCTTCCGGGGCAGTCAAGGGTTGTGGGCCGAATATGACCCTATGGAATACGCCCATATCCAATCGTTTCATAATGATCCGGCCAAGGTCTGGCGGATGCTTAAGGAACTGGACACCCTTTTAGTCCGGGCCAAACCAAATCCGGCTCATATCGCTTTGGCCGAGCTGGAGTCCATGGGGTTGCTCAAGTGTATCATCACCCAGAACGTGGATTCGCTCCACCAGGAAGCCGGGAGTAAGAAAGTCGTCGAATTCCACGGTAACGGGAAATCGCTGGTTTGCCTGGATTGCGGACGGAAATATTCCAACCGGGACGTACCCCTGGATACTTTACCGCCCCGGTGTGACTGTATGGGGGTGCTTAAACCCGGCGTCGTATTTTTTGGGGAAACAATACCGTATGAAGCCAATACGCTGGCACAATCGGCGGCTGGCTCTTGCGACCTGATTATGGTCATCGGGACGTCTGCCGTAGTCGCTCCGGCCAGCCTGATCCCGGTTACGGCCAAGAACAATGGGGCCTACGTGGTCGAGATCAATCTGGAGCCGACGGTTTTATCTCAGACAATTTCCGACCTGGTGATCAATGAATCGGCCAGCCGGGTGTTGCCCGAGGTGGTCACCTGGTTGAAGTCCAAGGAAAAATAGCCTGATGGCCGTGGGATGGTATTTAAGCCGGATCGGCGGCCTCCCGGCCTGACGCTGACTAATCGGCAGTTCTTAAAAAAACAATTCCGAGGAGTGAAGCCTCGATAAAACACCCCGCCTGGATTGAATGCCTTCCGACCCAGGATTGTAAATCAAACTCAATCTATTTCGGGAAATAAGATCTATGCTTAGTTCAGAAGTGATTAATTTCATCGTGGCCCAAACACCGGCCCCCCTGGCTGCCTCTGAAGCAGATATCATCCAGATGGTGCTTACGGCCGGGCCGGTAGTAAAGTTGGTTTTGTTCCTGCTGTTGTCCTTCTCCGTTGTCTCCTGGGCCATTATCTTTATGAAGTTTCAAATGTTGCGCAAGGCCCAAGGCGAAACTCAGAGGTTTTTAGAGATATTTTGGGGGAGCAAGAGCCTGGCTGCGGCCTATAATGAATCCAAACAATTTACTCATAGCCCGCTGGCCGAAATCTTCCGGGTGGGTTATCTGGAATTGACCAAGATTAAGAGAATGTGGAGTGAGAAGGAGGCGTTGGACTCCTCAGCCCTGGCCGCAGTGCCGATGATGGGCGGGTTGGACAATATCCGCCGGGCTCTGCGCAGTACGGTGACGAATCAGATAACTAAGTTGGAACGGGCCTTGCCTTTTCTGGCCACGACCGGCAACGCCACCCCATTTATCGGGCTGTTTGGCACGGTCTGGGGGATCATGGCTTCCTTCCGGGGAATTGGATTGCGGGGTTCGGCCAATCTGGCCGTGGTGGCCCCCGGTATTTCCGAGGCCCTGATTGCAACGGCCGCCGGGTTAGCCGCCGCCATTCCGGCAGTTATCGCCTATAACTATTATTCCAGCAAGGTTAAGGTTATAGAGACGGTGATGAACAATTTCTCTTCCGATTTCCTAAACATTATCGAGCGCAACGAGTTGAAAAAGGCCGGGCAGCCGAAGAACGTTTAACTACCGGTTGGCCCCGAGCCTGACTGGAGGCTTTGACGTCATGCAAGGGAATGGTGGTTCCAACAAAGGATTGGTGTCGGAGATAAACGTCACTCCATTGGTTGACGTGATGTTGGTTCTTCTGGTTATTTTTATGGTCACGGCGCCCATGATGACGCAAGGGGTGGACGTGAAGCTGCCTCAAACCGAATCAACCGCCATGCCCAGCGCCGAGCAGGAACGCCTGGTGGTGACCATCGGCCGGGATAAAAAGATCCTGCTCGATGAGTTTCAGGTAGATATGGCCAGTCTCCAACTTAAGATCCAGCGGGTTCTAGAAACAAGAACCAATAAAGAAGTCTTTCTCCGGGCAGACGAGTCACTTCCCTATGGCTATGTGGTCCAGGTCATGGCCGAGATCCGGGCCGCCGGCGTCACAAAGCTAGGAATGGTGACCGAACCATTGGAAACAAAGAAAAAAGATGAGCGCCGCCGTTAGTCCGCCTTATGGGAACAGCCAACCGGAAGAAAAACTGATCCACACCCTCTGGGTGTCCATCTTGTTTCACGCGGCGTTCTTTGCCCTTTTTTTGCTTCAGCCTCACTTTTTAAGCCAGCCGCCTGTATTAATTGACCCGATGGTGGTTGACCTGGTCAGTCTGTCAACGGGAAAATCTAATCCTCCGCCGGCCGGAGGTCCCCATAAAGAGATTAAGCGGGCACAGGCGAAGGAAGAACAGACTGAAGAGGCGGAGAAACCGGCCGCCAAAACTTCCGTGGCCAAAAAAGGCTCTGAACTGATTCCGATCCCCAAGGCGCCGGAAAAGAAAGCTCAGGAGGAAGTTAAACGAATTCCCTTAAAAAAAGAACAACCTAAACCGCCTCCTGATTCGGCCAAGCTTCTTGACGAGGCCATAAAGAATCTTCAGGACAAAAAGCCTAAACCGAAACCGGAACCGAAGAAACCGGAACCAATACCCAAGCTGGAGCCGAAACCGAAACCGAAACCCGAACCGAAGCCGGAACCCAAACCCGAGCCGAAACCGGAACCCAAACCCGAAGTCAAACCGGAACCGAAATCGAAGGTTGCATCCAAACCTGAGTCCAAGGCCGAAGCAAAAGTCAAACAAAAGGACAAAAGCACGGCCCCGGATGAAGATGAGGTCGACGACAAGACCCGAGACAAGGGCATATCTTCGGCCATCGCTAAGATCCAGCGGCAGCAACGCCAGCAGCAAGGTATTGACTCGGCTATCGCCGGGATC
>JADFYA010000037.1:0-7412 GCA_015233285.1 Deltaproteobacteria bacterium
CCACATCAAAAATCAATCTGATTCCCTGGGGCACCTGACCCAGTTTGACCGTGTTTCCGGTCCGCCTGACGCCGAGCTCCTTTAACATCACCTCCAGCAAGTATCCGGGGTAGAGCAGGGCCTCCCGGCCCATGACGTTGGTGTTAACCAGACTGTGTTGTTTAAATGCCGTTTTCTGGCCCACCCGGCGAAGGAAATCGGTGGTCGGGGTTTCGGGGTCGGCCGATAGGAACCGTCCCTTTTTTCTAGTCAGGGTGACGGTGTTGAAGTTGACGCTGATGGGGTAAATGTTGGCATTGTAAGGATTGGCCGTGCCGGTGCATCCGGGAATTTCATAGTCGGTGAATAGAGTTTGATCGAGAATGATGTTGTTGACGACTTTTACTCCCCGGTCATATAATGCCCTGGCCATGAGCCGGAGCTCTTCGGACACGATATAGGGATCACAAAAACCTTTGACATACAAGTTGTTACGATTATCCAGGTAAAAATTAGTCTTAAACCGGAAATCCGTCCCCAGGGTCTCTAAAGCAAAATATGATGTGATTATCTTCAAAATGGAAGCCGGAACCAGTGGCTTTTGACTGTTGTAGGACACCAGAGGTTTGCCTCGGCCGTCAATTACTACGGCGGCCCCGCTGTCTCCGGCCAGTCGCGTCAATTGGTCTTGAAAGCTTAACGAGGTGGCCCGGCCTGGAGAAGCCAAAGCAAGTATCAACAATAGTGCTAACAGCGTTGGCCAACTGCGGGTGATCATTCGTTTCTTCAATTCTTCCGCCTCCCTGGAATGCATTAACTGACCAACTGAAAATGATCTCCGATGATAATCCTTCCGACCGATAGTCTAATCGAATATCCATGAGTTGAAAAGCACAGATTACTGAGCCGGAATTATTTTTTTCCCTTCGTCGGGTCTTATAGTGAATGGATGCAAGATCTGGGCCGGACCGAAATAAAAGGTCAGGAAAATTAATTCACCGATGACAAACCGGCCTGGGCCTCCAATGCCCTTATTTTTCCCTGCAGTTGACCACAGGCAGCCGAGATGTCGCCCCCTTTGCTCTTGCGAATCATGACCGTGAAATGCCTCTTGACCAGAATGTCCTGGAAGGCCAATACGGTTTCCCAGTCCGGAGGAGCCAGGTCCGATCCGGAATGAGGATTGAAGGGAATCAGATTGATTTTTGATGTGGCCGGTTTCAAAAGTTTGGCCAAACGATGAGCCGCCTGGGGAGAATCGTTTACGCCCTTTATCAAAATATATTCGTAAGTGATTCTACGTGTCAGCGGCAATGGGTAGCGGTTGCAGGCCGCCAGTAGTTCCTTTAGGGGATAGCGCCGATTAATGGGCATCAGAAACGACCTGGTGTCGTCATCAGAAGCGTTAAGCGACACGGCCAGATTGATCTTGGTGTCTTGTCCCAGCCGGTCAATCTGCGGCACCAACCCGGAGGTGGACAGAGTCAACCGGCGATAGGCAAATCCGATTCCGGCCGGATCGTTCAGAATCCGGATGGCCGTCAGGGTCTGGTCGTAATTGGCCAGGGGCTCGCCCATCCCCATAAACACCAGGTTCGTCAACCGCTGGTCAGGCTCCAGGATTCGCTTCACGGCCATCACTTGCCCGACAATTTCGCCTGCGGTCAGATTTCGCCTTAATCCGGATTTCCCGGTCAGGCAGAACCGGCAGCCCTGGGCACAGCCTGCTTGCGTGGAAATGCACAGGGTCAGGTGATCACGTTCCGGGATCAACACGCTTTCAATCCCAGGGCCGTCCGGCAGGAGAAAGAGGAATTTCCTGGTACCGTCCACGGATGTTTCCGCCGTGTGAACGGTCAGCCGGCCAATAAAGGAATGATCGTCTAAAAAACTACGGAACATACCGGAAACATTGGTCATGTCCTCAACGGCCGGCACGTCTTTACGGTAAAGCCAGCCCCAAACCTGGTCGGCCCGGTAGGCCGGCTCCCCCCAGGAGAAAATTAATTCTTTCAGTTGCGGGAGATCGAAGTCTAAAAGATTCACTTTATGATTAGTCTGGGGCATAACGTTCCGTGTTCCGTGTTGCGTGTTGCGTGTTTCGGGTTACGTGTTGCGTGTTTCGAGTTGCGTGTTCCGGGTTAGGAGTTGGAGGTTACAGGATTCGGGTTGCATTAAGAAGTCTTTTCCGAATGGTCTCGAAGCGAAACCGCGGTATCAAGTACCACCGATAAAGAACCCGCAACTCGCAACGCTGAACCCGCAACACCTTAGACCGCCAAGACATCCAGGCCGGTGGTTTCGGCTAAGCCCGACATCAAGTTCATGCACTGGATGGCCTGACCGGAAGCCCCCTTGACCAGATTGTCGATAACCGAGACGATAATGACCAGACCCGTGGATTCATCGACCTTTAATCCGATATGGCAGGAATTGGAGCCCCGGACGTGGCTGGTATTGGGAAAAGATCCTTCCTTCAATATCTTGACAAAACTTTTTTCCCGATAATGATTTGAGAGCAGGTCAATCAGGTCGGCCGTGGTCGCGTTTCCCTTTAGCTGGGCATAGATGGTGCTGAGCATCCCGCGGGACATGGGGACAAGGTGCGGCGTAAAGGAGATCTTGACGTCATGACCAGCGGCCTGGGATAATTCCTGCTCTATTTCCGGACGATGACGATGGGAGGCCACTTTGTAGGCCTTGAAGCCCTCGTTGACTTCGCAATACAGGACGTCCAGGCTAAGACCGCGGCCGGCCCCACTCGTCCCGGATTTGGAATCGGCAATGATCCCGGTAGTCCGAACGGCTCCAGCCTGGATCAAAGGAATCAACGGCAAAAGGATACTGGTCGGATAGCACCCCGGGTTGCCGACCAGGTTGGCCCGGCTGATCGCTTCCGGATATATTTCGGCCAGGCCATAGACGGCCTCGGCCAGTAACTCTTGGGCCGAATGAGGTCCATACCAGGTTTCGTAAACAGCGGCGTTATTGAATCGAAAGTCGGCACTCAGGTCGACCACGCGTTTTCCGAACCCCCGCAAAGCCGCCACCGCCTCCATGGCAGCTTTATGGGGCACCGCGGTAAAAAAGAAATCCGCCTCGGCGGCCAGCTCGTCTACGTCCGGGGCCATGAAAGGCGCGTCTATCACGCCCAATAACGAAGGAAACACATCAGAAATCGGCCGTCCTTGATATTCCCTGGAAGTTACCGCGACCAGGGATACGGCTGGATGTTTGGCCAGCAGGCGCATCAATTCCAATCCCGTGTATCCGGAGCCGCCAATAATGGCTACTTTAATCATCCGGTTTTTCTCCTATATTAATAAGACTTGATTTTTTGTTTTCCGGCAAAGATTGTTATATTGTAACATGCAAATTTTAGTAGATATTTTTGGCTTAAGTTGATAAACTTAACGGCTCCCCGGGTCTAGAGCCGATGTTGGAAACTATACTTGAACTTAGACTAGTTCGTCAAACCTTTTGGACCCGTCGTGATTTGTTCGCGGTACATCATATGGGATCTTCAGACGAAGCGGTCAGGGTTGGTCCAAAAAAACAGCGGACCGGGCGGCCACCGGGGAACCCGGTAATCGGGCTAAGTGACCGGCGGCCGGGTTAAACGAGTTCTTTTGTCTTGACATCGGTAGCACCTCAGACTATGCCTTCTTTATGCTGCCTTGACTCGAATACCTTCACTGCTTGTCCAAATAACAAAGCAAGCTGTTTTATATCCACAAACCTGGGAGAGCATTAATGGCCGTGTATCCGGAATTTCCCCAGTTCAAGCCGGTTGAGTTGGGGGATCGAGATATCATACACCCAAGACTCAAATCATATCAACCCCAAACCTCCGAGTTGACATTTACCAATCTGTTTATGTGGCGTGACCACTACGGATTTCAATGGTCGGTTTACCAAGATTTTTTGCTTATCCTGGCCGGCGGCGGTCCCTCCGGCAGGCTTTTGTTTATGCCCATCGGGCCATCGCCAAGAAAAAAAGTGACTCGAATCATTCTAGATTGGCTCAGCCGAGAGGAGTCCCCGCTCTACGCCCGGATTGAACGGGCTGACCAGCGACTGGTCACGGAACTGGCCGGCGAGGAGGATCTGCTGGTCGAGCAGACTCGGGATGCGTTTGACTATGTATATGAAATAGGCGACTTAATCAAATTGACCGGGAATAAATATCATTCCAAAAAAAACCATATTAACCGGTTTATGCGATTATATTCGTCTAGCTACGAGGTATTATCGGAAAATCATATTTCGGCTTGTCTTGACCTGGCCGACCAATGGTGTACCTTGCGCCGGTGCGAGGAAGATATGAACTTAATGGGGGAGTGGGAGGCTCTAAGGGAGGCCTTGACCCATTTCCGAGAACTGGAGCTTTCCGGTGGCGTTATTTTGCTGAATGGCCGGGTGATGGCTTTCACCCTGGGCGAAATGTTGAACAGCCAGACCGCGGTAGTTCATATTGAAAAAGCCGATTCAGCCGTTCCCGAGCTTTATGCCGTGATTAATCGGGAGTTTTGCGCCAACCGTTGGTCCGAAGTCCCCCTGATCAATCGGGAGCAAGACTGCGGTGAACCGGGTTTGAGGAAGGCGAAACTATCTTATCACCCCCATCATCTGGAAGAGAAGTTCCTGATTAAACTGAAACAATAAGTTGACCTAAGCGATCCTAAGCAATTTGCCTATGAATTCAGCCTTATTAATTTGACTTGACCAGATGGCCGGCATCGATGGCTGCGCAACCCTGGGTCGGGAGGAAAACGATGAAAAAGATCGGAACTGTCTGTCTGATTCTACTATTGTCATGTGGCTTAGCGTCATGCGCCCAGACCTCCGGACAGGTCACCCCACAACCTGGAGTGGCCTATTATCCGTTGGGGAAGCTATTGTTTTCCGACATGGAAGGCATTGCCTTTGACAAGCTTAATGATCCGGTGTTTTTGAAGAGTTTGATTGAACGCGCCGTCAAACTGTCAAAGCTTAACCTGGTCAACATGGCCGAGCAAAAATATGAGCCATATGGTGTGTCCATCTTGGCCAATGTCCGAGAGGGCCACATCACCATTACGACCTGGCCGGAGTTTGGTTATGCCGCAGTGGACGTGCTGATCTACGGCAAAAATGATCCGGCAGATACTTTCTTTTATATCAAGGATCGGCTCGGCCCGATCAAGCTTAAGACTGAAGTGATGGACCGCGGGCCGATCAGCACCGACCTGAAGCCGCAATTACCGCGCCGGTTGCAAAAAGGTCTTAGGAGTTCTCCTGGGACTCATGCTCCCAAAGAAAACACTTCAGGAACAAACTCCTCAACTGGAAGTTCTCCCAACGAAAGCGTCTCCGGCCCAAAATCTACAGAATAGACCACGGCGGCGGGGTGATGTTTTTTGTTTTACATAATTATTATGGCTGGCTGTAACTTCCACCGAGGGATAAACCGGGCGGCCGGCCGGGCACAACACTCAGTGGGGTGTGTTTAGGTAACAAATTGGTTTTCTGGTCTAATCTACTGAGGAACGTTATGAAAACATACGTCTTCCGAATACGTCTTAAAGACAACAAAAACGTCTGGCGTGATGTGGAGATTAAGGCCGATCAAACTCTGGCTGACCTGCACAACATCATTTTTTCCACCTTTAACCGGTATGAGCCCCATCTCTATTCATTTTTCCTGAGTAATCAACCGTGGGATAATGAATCGGAATATGGACTGCCCTATGAAGGCTTTGCCGGGGTCAAAGATAGCCGCCAGGCCAAATTGGATGAACTCGGTATCCAACCGGGACACAAGTTTTTATAGGTTTTTGATTATGGTGATGAATGGTGGCATGCCCTGGAGCTTAAAAAAATAAACGAACATGCCCCGGCCGGTGTTTATCCCAAACTCGTTAAGGCCAAAGGGGACGCTCCGCCGCAGTATCCTGATGAGGCCGAATCATCGGAAGGACTCAAGGAAGAAGATGATGACTATGAAGATACCGCCTAATCGGCGGGGATTGAAGCCTAACCTGGTGCCGGCTACGTGTACAAATCCTCTGGCTGCCGTGACGAGGTTATTGTTAACAAACCAATTACGGTCTCTAACCTGATAACCCGCAACATATAACGAGCAACCAGGAACGAGCAACCAGCAACCAGCAACCCCACCCGAGAGTCATATGTTATCTTGTAATGACCTGTTTAATCTATCTAATGCTAGTGATGCCGGGATTTTTGACGGGTTGAGTTTTCCATGGGAGGCCCTGCCCGGAATAAAGGAATATGTTCTTTCCCGTCTGGACCGCACCGGAGTCACGAAGATCAGGCAAGATGGAGAGGTACTCCGGAAGACCTGTGTCCTGTACCAGGGAGAGGTGCTGACCGACCATCTTCATTTTGAGCCGGGTGACGTGACCAAAGGGCGGTTCAAGGTTTATTATCGAGATGACCTGCTCGTCGGTGCTTCTGTTGTCTACGCCGGGGCCTGTTTGTTTGATAATGATATCACCCTGGGTACGGGTGTGGTGGTCGAGCCTGGGGCCTTAATTAAAGGTCCGACCATGATCGGTGACTTTTCCGAGGTGCGGCAGGGGGCATACATTCGCGGCAACTGTCTGGTCGGCCGATCGTGCGTTGTCGGTCACGTGACCGAGATAAAAAATGCGGTGATGTTGGATCAAGCCAAGGCGGGTCACTTTGCCTATATTGGAGACAGTATTTTAGGGCGGGACACAAATTTAGGGGCGGGGACAAAGCTGGCTAATCTGAAATTCATTCCAGGTCCGACTAGAATTCAGGTGGGCGGGGAAGTTCACCTGGTTAATCTGCACAAGTTTGGCGCAATTCTAGGGGATCATGTGCAAACGGGATGTAACTCGGTGACAAATCCTGGAACGGTACTGGGCCGGCGAAGCCTGGTCGGCCCCAACGAGACCGTGGCATCCGGGTATTATCCTCCCCATTCCATTATTCTGACCGGGTAGGTCTGGTCATCCGAACCTGATCGCACGTGATGGTACAACGGAAGACAACGCCGAGGGGCCGAATGAAACATCCCCCATGATGAAAAATCATAGGGGATATCTCGTGATGTAGGCTATTGAGTTGGTCAGGTACATGCGTCAGCCCACGTGTCGGGCAGCTAACGCCGCGAGTTCTTTTACTTGTTGTATTCGTGGGCGGGTTCTTTTTTGTCTTTATCCGGTTTGGCCGCATCCTTAGCTTTAGCTTTAGCCTTCGCCTTAGCTGCGTCCTTCTTGGCTTTTGCGTCATCCTTATTGTACGTCACCGCCTTAGGGGCTCCAGCGTCCGATTTTTCGACCTTTTTATCGGCTTTTTCTTGGGCCATGGACATAGAGGCAAAGCAGACACACAAAATCAGGGCAAACAACGCGGCAGAAATTCTTTTGATCATAATCCCTCCAAAGTCAAAAAAAGGTTAC
>JADFYA010000037.1:7700-15474 GCA_015233285.1 Deltaproteobacteria bacterium
CGCGACATAAGATACGATATCTCCTCCTGGGCGATCTTACCCACAGCCGCTTCATGGGACATCTCCACCCCGTCACAATGACCTTCCAATTCCGGAACGGCGTGAATCAGGCCACCCTTCAAGAGCAGCCCCTTGCATTCTAAATGAGCTTTAATGTCCGGGACTTCGCCGATAAGATGACCGCGGGCAATAATCTTCCCCCCGTTACTGATGGTTCGGGCCACGATTTCCGCCCGAGTACCCGGTTTTTTGAGGAAGATGCGGCCGCCGATGTCAAATTCCGAACCCGGCGATCCAACGATAATACTGTAGTACCGGGCGACTGCGTTGTCACCGACAAGGTAGGTGGCCGGGTACATTTGGAGTGTCCGGACCGGCTTCATACAAATGTAGTTGTTCAGGAATAGGCCTCCCTCCTCCACCTGAGCCGCCGACCGCGGGCGGACGACCATGTCTTCAGCCCAGTTATGGATCATGGTAAAGCTGAGTTTGGCATTTTTCTTGATGAAGAATTCAGAGATACCCACGTGTGCCCCTTTTTTGACATGGGGAGAGGTGGCGCATCCCGTGATGATGTGCAGTTCCGAGTCCTCTTCGGCAATAATGATATTGTGGACCGTTTGCTGCAACCCTTCTTTGTCCAAATAGAGGCAAGCCTGGATGGGGTACACGCTTTTTTGCCCCGGTAGACACCGGATGACATATCCGTTGTGCAGGTCCAACTCCGCGGAAGCAGTATACTTATCCATATCCACCGGCACCAGCTTCCAGTAGTAGTCCCTGATCCAGTCGTACTGTTCCAACGCTTGTTTGATCGGGATGACCTCGACCCCCTCCATCTTACTACTGCAGTGGACGACCGCAGTGTCTTTTTGGAAATAGGTACCGCCACGCTCTTTGCCCGTCAGATCCAGACCGGACATGACCAGACGTTTCTGTTCGGCATCGGGCAGGGAACGCAGCTCATCCTCTTGGAGATACTCATGGGGCACATCGGCCTTCTCGAATTGTTCCAAGTTGACATCTTGTCCCAGCGCCGCTTTCTTGGCCGCCGCCCCAGCCGCTTTCCTTTTTAGTTCCTCTCTATAGTACATCGCACGCATTCCTCATATCCCATCTCGCTGATACAATTTAGAATTTCGCGAGGATTAGTGGAACAGCTCAAGATGCCGTTAAACAGCACCTGTCCCTTATCCGCGGCCACGTAGTCCATGATGTAGCCGGTGTGGGTGATGATCAGGCCCATCTTGGTCCGGTCCCGCTTTTGCCGGGCGATTGTTTTTTCATTGGAATGATACACGTCTTTTTCGAGTAACATGGCAATCGTCTCACCGACTAAGGTGATGTTTTCCAAGTCAACGCCGGACTCCGGCTCATCGAACATCATCAAATCAGGATTTTGGGCCAGGAGCTGGAGCAACTCAGACCGTTTTATTTCTCCTCCGGAAAAGCCGGCATTAACATCACGGTCGAGAAAATCCTGGAAATTGACCATCTCGGCATATTTTTCCACATCTATCTTTTTTTTAGAGCAGATGCCGACCATTTGCCGAGTCTTAAGACCGTGAATGGTCGGGGGCCGCTGGTAGGACATGCCGATACCCAAGGCCGCCCGCTCGTTGATGGGCAGTCCGGTGATGTCGACCCCTTTGAAAAGGATTCTGCCGCCGGTCACCTGATATTGGGGATAGCCCATGATGGTCATCAACAGCGATGTTTTTCCGGAACCATTCGGTCCATAAAGGATATGGGTCTCACCCGGTTTGATCTCTAAGTCGATGTGCTTCAATATCTTATTTCCGGCCAGCTCCACCTGCAAATCTTCAATGAGCAACATCTGATGTCTCCTGTGTCGAGTTTCGGGATGCGGGTTGAGCGTTGTCGGGTTCGGGATTATCTTCAAGAGCCGAATCCTGACCCGACCAGGACATAAATTGGTTAACCCGATGCCGAAGTCTAATTTTCAAGAAAAAGCACAAAGCCGTGGATGACAGAAAACCCAAAGAGGACGCAGAAGAGTTTCTTTCATCCCGATTGACGCGGGCATAAACAGTAGTCGCCTTTTTCTCTCGGTGTTCTGTGCCTCATGCTTTTAGGCTGAAGTTGCGAACATACCCAATCGAAATCCAATTGGCAAGAGGCCGTTTGGCTTAAAGGTGTTAACATATCGTTTTTGTTTGGTTTAAGTGTGGGAGGAGGGAGGCTTAAATGTCTTCCGGCCGCAGATGGACCACGTCTCCGGCCAAAATTTTTTCTATCCCTGTGTCGGTCTGCAACCACAACCGGCCCTCGGCGTCTAGATCTACGGCCGTGCCGGTCAAGGTCTGCCCTTGGGACATGATCACCCTGACCCGGCTGCCCAGGGTAGCCGAATTGGTCAAATAGTTCCGGTGGATTTCTTCTAAGTAGGGAGGATCATCATGGAATCGACTATAATGCCCGGCCAGGTGAGATAAAATGCCGTCCCGCAACTCCGCCGCGGCAACGTTCGCCCCGGCCTGGGCCAGGGAGGTGGCGGTATCATTCAACTCAACCGGTATATCATTCTGAACATTAACTCCGATGCCCCAGATCAGAAAAGGATCTCCTCCAGGGGCAAAATGCGACTCCATCAGCATCCCGCAAACTTTTTTGCCGTCGATCAACAGGTCATTGGGCCACTTAATGGTGACCGGGAGTTCGGTCAGGCTATGGATGGCTTGTTGCACCGCCAGGGAAGCGATGAGGTTAAGCCCCCCCCAGGCAGCCAGCGGGACACCAGGGCGCAGCAATAACGACATCCACAATCCGCCGGGCCGGGCTTCCCATTTGCGGCCCAGTCGCCCTCTACCCCCGGTTTGCTCGATAGCCACCGCCACATACCCTTCCGGTTCCCCGGCCAGGGCTTTTTCCAGAACGGTGGTATTGGTGGAGGCGACTTCCGGGAAATGTTCGATGCGAAAATTTGTGTTCATAGATGGGTGCTTTTCCTCTAAGTCTTCAAAAACGCCACCGGCCCACTTGAATATTTTGGTTATGGCGAATTTGCTTCCGGGCCAGTTCTTCCATTTGTTGTGGTGTGAGCAGGCCGCGGTCGATGAAAAAACTACCGATGGGCTGGTTGAGACGCCGCTGTTTACCCAATAAACACAAAATGTTAAATGTGGACAGATAGCCCAGACGTTTGGCGCAGTCCCCAAATTTTTCTCCGGATCCCCGGTTTGACAAGATAAACTGAATGTCCTGGGGTAAAAGTAGACCCCAGTCCCGGGCGAGCTGACCGATTAAAGGACGCTGTCTTCTTTGCCAGGTGATGGCCTCGATGAGGGCCCGCCAGGAAATGAATCCCGAGTAATACAAAAACTGGCCGATGAGCAGTTCCCGATGGGGCAGGGGCCCGAAATAGGAGTGATCCCGCCATTCCCGCTGAGGGGTTGGCTTAGACGCAGGAGGCTTCCGGCGAGGTGGAGATTTTGGCCTGACATTCTGAATAATTACTTCATCGTTGTCAATGGCGGTTCGAAGGAGTTCATAGGCCAGCGAGACCTCTTTAAACAGCTCGGTCATCTCTGCTTCATCCCGGCCCATGGCCTTGGCCCGGTCGGGGTGAGTCTCCAGGGCCTTCCTCCGATAGATGGTTTTAAGCTCGGCCGGCTGGAGTTGTTTTAGAAAATCGTTTGAGAAGTTGTTTCCCGGGCCAAAGATCAGGCCACAGGCCGCCATAATCTCAGGGGTAGAAAGTTGTGACAGCATTCCGGCACCTTATAATATTATTGACAGAATCACAATAAACCAAGACTGCTATCTTACCTTCTAATTTTGGCTAGTGCAACCCCTTTTTTGTCCGCCGCGGGCGTGAAGAACCAGGATATTTGAAAATGTTTCGGAGGAACAGATATCAGTTGCGGATACTCCCGGCAGTCCCTTCATCGGCCCTAACTCGCCACCCGGATGCACCTCGTAACAATCAACAATCAATAATCAACCCGTAACACACAACCCGCAACACGTAACACGCAAGCCGCAACCCCTTCCGTGATCACATCCCTTTGGAGAAACCGGCCGAGTTGCCCAGACCGAACAGGGAGATAACAAAGGTGATGGAGGTGTCCTCCTCCTTCTTGCTATAGGACAAATCAATACCCCAGCATTGGGCCTGGTAATTAATTCCGTAGCGGCTCTCCACCTCCGTGTTGGCCTCAAACGAATTTTTATTTTCGTAAATCAAGGAGATGGGCTGAATCACCTTGATCAGCAACCGGGTATTCAATTCCTTCACTCGATCCTGGGTAAACCGGTAATCCACGCCCAACATGTCGCCCCGTTTATCGTTGAAGTAAGCCGAACAGTTAAACGACTTGAATTCATCATCCTGGGCGGACCAAGAAGTGTCGGTGTTAACCACCATAAATGTGGTCGGGGTGAACTCCATTTCCAGTTTGATGGGTGAAAAAGAACGATGTTCCCCTGTCACCGCGTTCCGGCTATAAAGGTAGGCCTGGTAAGCCAACATATCATCCTGGTTCCGGGGCCGGGGGTTCCAGGCGGAAAAAGCGTTTTCATAGTTTCGCCACCACTTGCTGATATTGGCCAGACGCCAGCGCATCAGATTATCCGACTGGGTGGTGTCGCCGTTGGTGAAATCGTAGGCCTGGCTGATCCTAAGGCGCAGCATCTCCCAGTAGCTCGTTTGGCCGCCGGAAAGCAGCTTGGCCATGATCATATTGTCCAGCCCATAGGTCACGGTGTTCACTTTATCCAGATAATCCTGCCCGTCAAAATTCATAGGCTGGTCGGGATTTTCATCGGGCCGAAAACGGTAGGTCACAAAGGGCCGGATCTGGTGCCTCACACTGGTGAAGTTAGCGACGTTGAAGGGGTAAACTTTAGACAGGGAAGTTGACAAATTTCCGGTGAAATCATAGAGGTGCCGGTAGTAATCAGATTTATCGAATGAACTGTCCCGGTCTTGAAATTGATAAGCCGTCTCCCGCAGTCCCAGAGTCCCCTCGAAGTCGAGGAAATTTTTATAATGCAAAGGCAGGGATGCGCTGGGATGCAGATCCGTGCGAGTGGCCTTGACTCCTTGTTCACGCCAAAAATAGGCGGCATTGGCATCCCAGTTCAGGTATACGGCATCATTCATAACCGGCAGCCGGGACCCGATAAATCCTGCCTTGGGCAGTTCCTGTACGGTCGGGTCATCGGAAACTGCCGTGGATTTTTGAAAGTACGAGACCTTGCCGTAGGCCATGGAAGAATCCCCTTTCTTATCCGCCACCACCCGGGACTGGCGATACTCGTCCACGTTGTCATCTATATCGCGCCCAAAATGTTCCAGAAAATCTTCCCGATTGGTGGATATGGAATTGAATCCGGAGGTAAACTCCCGCAGGAATTCCCGATCACTGACCAGATCAAAATCGGCCTTCACCCGGATGTCGGAGGGGGCGTCTTGGTTCAACTTGCCGCGCAACCACCACCGGCTGTCGTTGGTTCGGGGGATATTGTCACCGATGAAATTGTCGCCCGTTTGGAGGTCGTTCAATCCGGAAATCCGAAAGGTGCCCTGGTCTCTGGTCCCGGCCGCGTAACGGTACTCCAATCCCTCCATCAAGCCCCTTCTGGCCATGTAATCCTGATGAAAAGTGGCGTCCATCTGGTCGTTGATAGCCCAGTAAAAGGGCACGTCGATTTCGAATCCGTTGCGGGACGAAGAGGTGAAGCTGGGAACAAGGAGTCCTGATTGTCTGGTGGTCTTAGCCGGAAAAATGAAGTAGGGGAGGTAGATGATCGGGAATGATTGCACTTGTAGTTTAGCCCCGTTAACTATCCCATATCCATCCATGGTCACCCAGGCCTCCGATCCGGTGATGATCCAGACGGGGTTTGACCCGTCACAGGTGGTCAGGCCGGCTTGCACCACATGGTAGGTGTTCTCTCCCGTCTTTTCCACCTCCCGGCCGCTGATATAGAAGTGATTCGATTTAATGAATAACAACCCGCGTTGCACCCAGCCGGTTTTTTTGATGAGATTAAGGATGGCCTGCTCGCCCATAATGTATCCGTCGTCCGTGGTCAGGCGGACATGTCCGGTGGCCCGAGCTTCACCCTTGGTGTTATTCAGCATCACTTCATCAGCCGTGAGGCTCTTTTTCTGCTGCGTAATATTCACATTTCCTTTTGCTCGATAGAGGTCTTGTATCTTATCATAACTCAGGTAATCCGAGTCCATCTTGAATGGTTCACCGCCGCCCAGATCGTAAAAGTCCGGGTTTTGAGCGGCCGCGAGGCCGGGAAAACAGGCTGCCGCTGCCATCATCAGGAAGAAAACAATCAGTCGCATCATTATCATGGGGTTTCTCCGGCCATCGGATACCTCTCCCTGGTATTTGTTTATGATTTTTTATATACCTCAAACGGTTGCAATTGACGGCGGGAGAAGTAGTCCTTAGCCTCACCCACGGTAAACAGTGACCCGGTAATGACCGCCAAGCCGTTATCACCCGCGGTCCGGATAGCCAGTTCGATGGCTTGGGGCAGAGATGGCTCAATGGTCACGTTATGATGGCCGGCCGGTAGTAACCCGGCCAGGTCGGCTGGGTCCGCGGCCCGGGCATAGGCGGTCCGGGTCAAAATCAGATTATCCGCCAACGGGACCAATAGCCTTAGAATCCCGGATTTGTCTTTATCCGCCATAATACCCAGGGCCAGGGTCAAACTCCGGCCAGCGGCCAGGTCTTTCAATTCCTCGGCCAGGACCTTTGCCGCGGCGGGGTTATGGGCGCCGTCAAGATAGACGGGAGGATCGTCCAGGACTTTTTCCAGCCGGCATGGCCATTGAACCTGGGTCAGACCGGCCACCAGGTGTTCCTGAGTGAGAGACCAGCCTTGCTGCTTCAAAACCTCGGCTGTGGCCAGGGCCCCGGCCATGTTCCGGAATTGGTGGTGTCCCTTTAGGGCCGGGACCAAGCCCCGCAACTGCACCTCTAAACCAAAATAGTCAAACCCGTGATTGCGGTTGGCCCGGTACCGGACATCCCGACCGATTCTGATCAAGGGAGCCTGAAGGTCGTGGCATCTCTTCTCGATCACCTCCAGGGCGGCCGGCTGACGGGCCGTGGTGATGATCGGCACCTGGGGTTTAATTATCCCGGCCTTCTCGAAGGCGATCTGGTTCAGAGTCGTACCCAGAAGATCCTGATGTTCCAATGATATTTCCGTAATTGTGCAGACTTGGGGGGTGATCACGTTGGTCGCGTCCAATCTGCCGCCCATCCCCGTTTCCATGATGGCCAGGTCCACGGCCTGCTCCTTGAAATAAGCCAGGGCCATGGCCGTAACTGCTTCAAAAAAAGTGGGCGGTTCGGCCGATGACATGGCTTTCATCAAGGCATTGGTCATGTCCAGGATCGCTGCGTCGGATATCTCCGTATTCCCGATTCTAAATCTCTCGTTAAACCTGACCAAATGGGGGGAGGTATAGAGCCCCACCCGATATCCGGCGGCTGTAAGCATCGTCTGAAGGGTGGCCGCGACGGAGCCTTTGCCGTTTGAACCGGCTATATGGACATATTTCTGCCCGACGTGGGGGTTGCCCAACCCGGCTAGCAGGTTCTGAGTTGAATTAAGACCAAACTTGATGCCGAACTTTTGCAGGCTGTAAAGATAATCAACAGCTTGATCCGCGGTGTTGAAACTCTGGGGAGCGGGATTGGATTTATTCTTGCTATTCATTATTATTTTCCATTGTTTTCAATTCTTGAAGACATCTATGTTTTATCCTTACCCAGGG
>JADFYA010000380.1 GCA_015233285.1 Deltaproteobacteria bacterium
TTGATTTTGATCAAACGAGGTATTCAAGACCATGTTTTTAATTAACAGAAAGGAATGCATTTATGAAAAGGGCATTAATCGTTTTCTTCATGCTGGTCTTTGTGATGGTTGGCGCAGTCTCCGGAGCTATGTCAAAGCCCTTAAATGCGACCCAGGTGACGAACACCTATACTATAACCTGGCCCGGGCCCTATATGAGAAGGGTGACCAAGAAAAGGCTTGCCGCGTATTAAAAAACGCCATCAGGTTGAACCCTGAATTCAAAGATGGTGAAACCTTACTTGCCTACTATGAAAAGCATCCACCCCAGACCTGAAAACAAGTGTCCCCGCCTGCTTGACTCATCCGTAAGCCATCGATGGTCTGCTTACAGCACTCGGCGAAACCATTATAACCTGTGGTCGACACTCTCGACTTAACCGGGAATGAGCTGGATGGAACGTCCTACTTGTTGCTCTCGAACAACACAGCAGGACAGTTCCTTACCCTGGGACTCAGATGATATTCAGTGAAGGACCGGCCGCTTGACGTGGGACCTAGCCATCTCGTTTCGTGTGATCATCTGGATCGGGCCGGCCGCGGGTCTGGGTTTGTGGTGGTCCCACCGGAGACAAAAAGGCGAGGACCTGACCCCTTGGGCCGCAGTCGCCCTTTACTGGTTGGCCCTGATGATCTTGTTTTGGCCGGCCATAGTCTCTAACCGGTGTTTGGTCCCGGCCGACATCTTGTTTCAGAATTATCCCTGGAAGGCTTTACATCCGGGTCTCACACCCCATAATCCCCTTCTGACCGATCCGATAGAGAGTGTCTACCCATGGTGGCGGTCCTGGCTCAAAGCGGTCAATGAAGGCACCTGGCCCTTATGGAATCCGGCGGCCTACTGCGGCTCTCCGCTTTTGGCCAATCTGATCTCCGCCTCTCTCCATCCCGTTAACCTGTTGCTGCTCATCATGCCCATCGAACAGGCCTCCACGCTGTTCCCTTTCTTGCGTTTACTGGTGGCCGCAGCCGGGACCTATGCCTTGTTGCGCTCCTTTCGGCTTCCTTCGGCCAGCGCCTTCCTAGGCGGGTTGCTGTATGCCCTTTGCGGTGTGCATGTCGTCTGGTTGTCCAACTATCCCAGTGTCAACGTCACCGCGATGATGCCCTGGATCTTTCTCAGCCTGGACCGGCTGGCCGGCGGGGCCCACCCAGGCTGGGCCCTGGCTCTGTCTTTATTTTCAACCCTGCAGTTTCTGGGGGGGCACCCGGAGTCATCTTTCCATTTGTACCTGGCCGTTCTGCCGTTTTTCATCTGGCGTCTCTTCGTGGAACGGCAGAGAGGCGTCGGTTACCAGGTCCTGGCCGGCCGATTCGCCCTGGTCGGCAGCGCCGGACTCATCGCAGTGGCTTTGGCCGCGTTTCAATTATGGCCGTTTATGGAATACTTGCCTCTGACCTCCCGGTATCAAGAAATCGCGGCCACCGGTAAGAACATGTTTCACCACCTGGACTTCGGCGTCTGCCTCCGGCAAATCTCCGGCACGCTCATCACTCCGGACTTCTACGGGAATCCGGTGCACGGAAATTACTGGGGCTTCGGCAACTATACGGAACAGAATACCCACCTGACCATCATCGGGCTGATTTTGGCGGCCCTGGCTCTAATCCGAAACCATTCCCACCGGAGACTAAAGCGATTTCTGGTCTTACTGGCCTTGTTTTCTTTCCTGGTGGCGGTGCGGACGCCGGGTTTGTTTGATTTGCTGGCCCATTTACCCTTGTTTAAGGAAGCCGGCAACCACCGGCTGATCTTTGTCTTCTCCTTCTGCTGCTCCATCCTGGCCGCCCTGGCCGCGGCCGACTATCAGACGGGGCAAAAAGCATCCATCAAAACACCGGTTCTGACGGCCATTGGGCTGGTAATTGTGGCCGGACTCCTTCACTTCTTTTCCTCAAATGGGTTGACCGAACTCCAATGGCGTTACCGGCTGACCCATTTGGCGATTTTCCTGGTCTTCTTGGTTTTGGCTGTTTGCCTGACCGCGTCTGGCGGCGCCCGGCCCGGACTGGGCCGCAGACTACCCTGGATCGCGGCCGGACTGGTTCTGCTGGAGGTGGTGACCTGGGGTTCGGACTACAATACCTTCGTGGATCGGGCTCTGATCTATCCACCCACCCCCATGACCGATTTTATCACTTCCCGGCCGGGCCGTTTCCGGGTGGTCGGATACAAAGGTTGCCTCAGACGGGGTGCGGAGCAAGTCTACGGGTACGATAGCATTATCAGCATGGACCCGATGAAACCGGCGGCCTATGAACGGGTGCTGGCGGCTGTTAATGGCCGGTACCAGGCGGTGTTTACACCGGAAACGGCCGCTGTAGATTCGCCCTGGATGAATTTCTTAAATGTTAAATATATCGCCGTCGGTCCGGACGTAACCACCGAGGAGTTCTCATCGAAACGATTTAGGTTGGCTTATGAGGGGGTTGACGGCAAGGTATATGAAAATCTGCAAGCCCTTCCGCGGGCCTTTTGGGCTGAAAAAATTTTGACCGCTCCATCCGGGGTGACCGCTTTTGAGCTGGCCGACACCCATCGCGATGAACTCAACCGGGTGGTAGTCTTAGACCCCCCGGTAGACGCCGGGGTTAGCTCAGCCGGGGTTGAGGCGGCTAAAAATCCGGCCGCGGTTATAGTCGAACAAAAGCAGAACAGTTTCCTGTTACAAGTCCACACTACGGCCCCCGGCTGCCTGGTTCTCAGCGAGGTCCTGCTTCCCGGCTGGCATGTCCGGCTGGATGGCCGGGAGTCCCGGATCAACCGGGCCAATGGCGCCTTTATGGCCGTGTTCGTCCCGGCCGGAGTGAACCGGATGGAGTTTTACTATGCCCCCAGGTCCTTCCAGGTCGGCCTGATCATCTCCGGGGCCGGATTATTCATCTTGCTCCCGGCCCTGGTCGGATGGATCAGGATCAGGTGGCAGAGGCGCTCCATAAAAGGAGAAACGGGGTCACGGTCCGAATAGGGGTTCAATTGACCGGCATTAAGTTCTCCATACCGGCCGGTCGTCTCCGCAACAGACCATTTTCAATCCGACGCGATAAATCCAGATTGCTACTTGACTCTGTTTGTGTTAATCTCACAATGGTCATCCAGTTTCGCGACTACCTCAAAAACCACTTAAAAAGGGGAAATAATGAACGGGAACAAAGAAAAAGTCAAGTTCACCTATGTGGCGCCACATCACCTTAGGGACTGCTACGTAAACGGCGCCTGGGGAGAAGTAACCGGACGAGGTGAGATAGTCATGCACTTTTACTCCGAAAGACAGCCCCTTCCGAAATCCAGTGCCTATACCTTTGACGAGAGCGGAAACGTCACCGATTACGACGAGGAACCCGGCGGAGATACCGTTCGTCTCGTTCAGGCGTCCCTGGTCATGGATCTGGAAACAGCCAGGGCCATTAACCAGTGGTTGGCCGAGAGAATTGATGCTCTGACAGATCCGGGAGAAGGGGAATAGTTACCATCTAACAAAACAGTGAGTTACCCTAGCCAATCCGGCACTGGTCCGGCCGTGGAATTCTAGACGCAAATAAACCGCTCATCGGCCGCGGTCAATTTTTCCCAGCCGGTCTCAGTGACCAAAATAGTGTTTTCAAAACCCACCGCTCCATGTTCGGGGAAGACCATTTTCAGTTCCAGGGCAAAAGTCATCCCAGGTTCCAACACATACCTATGCC
>JADFYA010000381.1 GCA_015233285.1 Deltaproteobacteria bacterium
CCCAGGCCGGTGTTATGGCAGCAAAAAAAATACGGCCGGACTGCAGTCTCTTACTTCAACCTGGTTTCATCTGATCAATAGAATACCAGCGGGCTTTTCATGCCGGGCAGTAGGCCGACGGCCATGTTGTCAACGGCCCTAAGAAGAGCTGCCGGGAAGGACCAGCCTATCCCGACCCGGCCGGCCCGTCACGTCGATGAAGCCCCGGTTGACTGAGGCAACGTATGATAATGGGAGAAAAAATATGGCGCGCATAGCCGTCTATCCAGGGTCTTTCGATCCAATCACCAACGGGCATATGAGTCTGTTACGCCGGGCCTTGACTCTCTTCGATCAAGTAATTGTGGCCGTGGCCGTCAACTCCACCAAAAAGCCGTTATTCACCGTCGAGGAACGCATTGAACTAATAAAAGAGGCGACTGTTGAACTTCCAACCGTAGTCGGCGATTCTTTCTCCGGACTGCTGGTTGAGTACGCGGCCAAGAAACAAGCCAACGTCCTCATCCGGGGTATGCGGGCCTTGTCGGCACTACCTGTTTCAAATGGCCTTGATTGACCGGAGACTGGACCGGACCATCGAAAGCATTTTCATGATGACCGATTACAAATGGTTTTACATCAGCTCCACCATTATCAAAGAGGCCGCCTCGTTAAACGGAGACATCCACGGCCTGGTCCCGGAAAACGTCTGCCGGGCCCTGAAACAAAAATTCGGCTACGCACTATGACAAGATTCGCCTTCCCCAAAAATTTCGGCCGTAAAGGTATAGATCTCCGCGTCCCCCCGCCAGCAGTCTCCCGGTAACCCGGCCTTGAGGCAGGTGTGGCTGAGAAAGGTGTCCCGGTCCCAATTTTGCTCCGTCGCCACCTGGGGTAACAGGACACCACGGCAGCTTCCTTTGATGATGTAGATGCCATGCGTTCCTACCTGAATCTCATCCACACTGGAGATGCGTTTGAGGGGACTGAGCACGGATATCTCGATCCTTAGGCCGGACAGTTCCCGTTCGGTCAAGGGTGGGAAGCGGGGATCACAGAAAGCTGCAGAAATAGCCAGTTCCGCCACCGTCTGGACAATCGGCCGATCTGAAACGAACGTCCCGATACATCCCCGGAGACAGCCACCGCCGTGAAGGCTGACAAAAGCCCCCGCCTGCAAGGCCAGCCCGCCCTGTTCATCTTCCTCGTCCGGTCCCAATTCTTGGCCGGTAGCCAGCTTGACCATGATCGCCTGCCGGGCCAACTCCAGTAAGAACACCCGTTCGTCTATCGTAAGCATTGTGTTATTCATGATTCTCCCTAATATGTTATGTGAATGGTGGTCATTTTTGTGAGCCTGGTTGATGATCTGCGGACGCCGGCTGGCTGCCGGGCCGTGGCATCGGATGATCAACCGAACATCCGCAGGATAAATAGGGCATAGAATATTGTCAATGGAATTCGATGCAGCTTGGAGGCGACCATTCCCTCAAAAGCAGGACGAAGGCAGGCCCATATTAAAGATAACCTGGGCTCGGCGAGTTTTAGTCTGAATTGGGCGGGTCTTATTGATTGGAAGGCAAAAATGAATCCGCAGATTTCACAGATTAACGCAGATTAAAGAAACACATAGCCCCATTTAGTCCCTAATCTGCGTAAATCGGTTCAATCTGCGGATTAAATCATGACCCGTCATGAGGCTGGGTGCGATTTGTTTTTGTCCATCACCTGGATCCCGGCCGGGAAGTTTGATTGAGTATATCTAAATGAAATGTATTGTTGTGCTCGGTAATCAGGTTCAGACAGCCGTAATCTTGAGCGATATCGAAGAAGGTGTCCATAGGTTTGCCCATTATCCGGCAAAGCCAGAGGCGGTTTACCCCGGCGTGTCCCACGATCACGATATGGCCGCAGGTGGCCCGGACGGCTTCCAATAGGGCCGGGTAGGACCGGTTGGCGCAATCGAGGAAGCTTTCTCCTCCAGGTGGCTTGAAGTGCAAAAAATCCCGGCCCCGCTGCTCATATTCATCGGGATATCGTAAGCGAACCTCGTCGAAGAGAAGCCCATCCCACTCGCCCAGATGAATTTCCCGCAGTCCCGGCCTTGCCTGGGGCCTAATCCGATGAAATTCGGCGATGATCCCGGCTGTTTCCAGGGAACGGCTCAGATCGCTGCAGTAGATGGCCGCAACCGGGATGTCCTTCAGCCTGTCCCGCAATGATTCAGCCTGTCGCACCCCCAGATCGCTCAAGGGTAAATCTATTTGTCCGATATAGCGTCGGCCGTTCTCCGGGTGCCGGATGGCTCCGTGCCTGATCAGATAGATCGCTCTCGGCCCTTCGGTGGAAACCGGCCGGGTAATCATGACCACCTGTATTCCTTTCGACCCGGTGGAGGATGTCCTCCATCGTGACTCCCAGTATCTCTTCCAACCGGTCCTTGATGATTTGGGCCCACTCAAGCCGCCTGGCCGCGGCTTTCAGTATATCGGGCCGGCCGGCCAGCCGACTATGCAATTTGCCGAATCGTTCCTTAAGCGTAACCATTCGGTCACCGTCAACGCATTTGTCAGCCAGATAGATCAAAGCAGACTCTTCCAAAGACCAATCTTTCTGCCGAAAATCCATGTGGACGGCGACGATCCGGCTGACTCGGGGGTAACCCATTCTTTCAAGTATCCCGGCCCCGACCAGGGCGTGATCCGGCCGGCCTTTGGCTAGATCGTGAAGATATCCGGCCGCCGTAATCAGATCGGTATCCAGGGCGAATCCCACCCGGTTGAGTTGAACGGCCAGCGCTTTGGCCATATGAGCCACAGTGCGGGAGTGGGCGATCACATTTTCGGGGACATCGTATTTGGCCCACAGGGCGAGACATTCACGTTCCGTCGGGATATCTTCTTTCAGGGCTCTAATTTGTAACCGATGATAGGCCTCAGGCGTGTCGCAGTCTTTAAGAATGAATTCATCCACTACATCCAGATTCAGGGCTTGCGCCTCGAATCGGGTCAAAAAAGCCCTTAACCCCCCTGCCTGGTCCGGAGGCAAGTCGGCCACACAGGCTCTGGAAATCAGGGGTGGATGCCCGCGAGCGCCTTCGAAGCAAGGGTAAACCAGTCCGGGGCCGTGGGTTCTATAGGCTTGCCCGAGGGCGGTTATGGTTTCCGGTCTGATCAAAGGAATATCCACAGGCAGCAAGAAAAACGCTTCCGTCCTGGGTTCGAGACCGGCCACTCCGGCCCGGATGGAAGAAAACATTCCTTTATGGTATTTGGCATTGAGGATTGCCTTAACCCCCAGCCGATCAAGCACCGGGGTGATCTCTTCAGCTTTGTAGCCTGTAACCACACTGATATCTTCAATGCCGGCCAGACGAAATCGATTGATCGCCATTTCAAGCATAAAAGATGACCCCAGGGGCAGCAGCGGCTTAAAAGCGCCCATGCGGGATGAATACCCTGCGGCCAGGATCAAGGCGGCAAATGTTCTGTTCTCTGTCATCGGTTCCTCTTCAGCCTTAAGCGGTCGGCCCAGTCATAAAGCTCTATTGCCGCCCAAATTCCTCTAAACCAGATTCCTGCACACGGGACACTCCGGATTGCGGCTGACCGAGGTGTCCTTAAAACGCATTATCTCTCCGTCATAACTCAGCAGCCGATTAGCCAAAAGCCGCCCATTTCCGGTAAGGTATTTGATGGCTTCAGTGACCTGAAGGCCGGCGATCACCCCAGGAGTGGC
>JADFYA010000382.1 GCA_015233285.1 Deltaproteobacteria bacterium
TCGGCCGGCCGGGGATCTACCATGAATACTGGGCGGAGTATCCCGATAATGCTCAGCGGTTTATTTTCTTTTCCCGGGCTGCGTTGCAGTTGATTAAGGCGCTGCATTTGGAACCGGATATCATTCACTGCAATGACTGGCAGACAGGTTTTGTGCCGGTATTTCTAAAAACCCATTATCTGCACGACGACACCTTCAGGAACGCCGCCTCGATCATGACCATTCATAATATGGGCTACCAGGGGATTTTTCATAAGAGTAATCTCTATTGGACCCAGTTGGGGTGGGACCGTTTTACCCCGATAGATTTGGAGTATTACGATTGCCTCAATTTTCTTAAAGCCGGACTGGTCTATGCCGACTTGATCACCACGGTCAGTAAGAAGTACGGAACCGAGATTCAAACCCCTGAGTTCGGCTACTTACTGGACGGTCTTTTAAGGGAGCGCAGCCGGGATATCTTCGGGGTGATTAATGGGGTTGATTATGATGACTGGAACCCGGAGGTTGATCCCTATATCCCGCAGAAGTATTCGGCTGACGACCTGACCGGCAAGGCTGTGTGCAAGGCCGCTCTCCAAGAATGCTTTGGGCTGCCCGTAAATCCCGACATCCCCTTGATCGGGATGGTCTCCCGCCTGGTTTATCAGAAAGGCACGGATGTGCTGATGGCCACGATGGACCGGTTGCTGAAGCTGGATATCCAGTTGGCCGTCATCGGGACCGGAGAACCCCGGTATGAACGCGATATGAATTTCTTCTCGGCCGTTTATCCCGAAAAGCTTGGCGTTAAGATGATCTATGACAACTGCGTAGCCCATTTGGTCGAGGCCGGGTCGGATATGTTCTTGATGCCGTCACGCTATGAGCCTTGCGGCTTGAACCAGATCTACAGCCTCCGATATGGGACCTTGCCGATTGTCCGGGCCACCGGCGGACTGGATGACACCGTGGAGAATTATGATCCCCTGACCGGCGTCGGATGGGGGTTCAAATTCTACGACCTGACTCCCGATGCCATCTACAATACCGTTGTCTGGGCATTATCCGTGTATAAAGAAGATAAGGCCGCTTGGCATAACTTGATGCTGACCGCCATGGCCGGGCAGTACACCTGGGACCGGGCCGCCGCGACCTATGAACGCATTTACCGGCTGGCCAAAGAAAAACGATTCCCGTCAATTCCGGCTTGAGTCATTTTCCACCCGTAATATGTGCCGACCAGGTAAATTAGTTGCGCCAAACCAATCCTCAGGAGGATATTCATGGAATACACCGAGATTCTCTTTTCCACGACCGGCCCCATCGGTTGTCTGACCTTAAATAATCCCTCTAAAGTAAACGCCCTGTCCCTGACCATGATCGGAGAGATAACCGACGCCCTGTCCCGTGTGGCCGCGGATGAGCCGGTCAAGGTGGTGATCATCAAGGCGGCGGGGAAGCACTTCTGCGCCGGCCATTATCTGGTGGAGATGATTGACCACGGAGTCAAGGAGTACCAGGCTATTTTTGATAACTGCACCGAGATGATGCAACTCATCCATGATATTCCCCAGCCGGTTATTGCCCAGGTTCACGGCATCGCCACTGCGGCCGGGTGCCAGTTGGTGGCCGCTTGCGACCTGGCCGTGGCTGAAGAAGGGGCCAGATTTGCCACGCCCGGCGTCAAAATCGGCGTATTCTGCACCACCCCCATGGTGGCTCTGACACGGGCCATCGGCCGAAAAGCGGCTATGGAGATGCTCCTCACCGGCCGGTATGTCTCCGCAGCCGAGGCCAAGGACCTGGGCCTGATCAACCGGGTCGTCTCCTTAAATGACCTGACCCAGGCCACCGAAGAACTGGCCGAGCAGATCGCCGTGTCCAGCCGAATGGTCATCGCCATCGGCAAGCGGGCCTTCTACGCCCAGGTGGACCAGCCCGACACCAAAGCCTACGAGGTGGCCAAACCGACCATGGTCATGAACCTCCTGACCGAAGACGCCCAGCACGGGATCAAGTCTTTCCTGGAAAAGAAGACGCCGGACTGGCGGGATCGCTAGGCGGATCAACGAGACCTCTCTAAACAAAAAGATAAGTTATATCGCCTGATGCGGAATTCTTGGAATGGAATTTCAAAATGGAGACGACCGGGAGTATTGCGGCCGCGCCGGGTCGACCTGGGCTCGGTTTGGGTATCGCCATCCAGTTTACTCCGTGTAGTTGTGGCCGGATGATGGTCGAAGGGGTCGGGGAAGGGGTGATTTAGCGTCGTATAAATATGAAATTGTATTGGAATCAAGAAGATATTTTCTCATTTTCGCTCAAAAGAAAAATTATCCCGGAATTCTCTAAGGAGTTTATTACCTCTTCTGATCTGCCTTCTAAAACATTTGCCGCAGCCAATTCTTCAGCCACCTGCCCCCATTGGCCTTTCTTTGCCGCAACTTCCCCGCCGGTTTCAATTTTTTCCCCTGGTGTCTCACCAAGTTTTATCACTACCCGGATGGACGTGTCCGGTGGCAGGTTTAGGCTGCCTATTTTGTTTGGGAAGTCTCTAATGGTGGTTTGCAGTTCCATACCCGTGTCCTTTGGCTGATGATTCGATTAGTTCCAGCGTTCTTTAAGATCGGCTAAAGTATATTCTGGTTCGTCGTCATCTTCCATGCCCCGCATGGCCAGTTGCAGCGAAATTATGCTTTCCTCTATGGAGTCTCTGGCTTCTTCGCTGTGCGCTTTGCTCGCATCTTTTTCGACTACCTCGACGGTAATGTTAAAAATTTGATCTGGGAAAAAACCAAATTTTTCCAGCAAGCCGGCGGGTAGCTCGCTTCCTTTGATGTGCTCGAAGGTCTTGGTCAGCATGTTCATAACCTCTTGCAGGTGACAACAAATGATTGGATCACACTTAAATCATAACACAACTGGTGGAAAAAATGAAATAAAATATTCCTGTCAAGAATAGCTTATTTGACCACCCTGGACCGGATAACTTGGCCGCTTTTGATTCTTGCCTGGTTGGTGATTGTAGTCATCTGAACGTGAACTCTATCATTTCATTAGACCTGTGGCGAACCCCCAAACGACATCATTGCCTAGTCCCAAAGGATTTTGACTTGAGTTCGTGCATAGAGATACGGGATCAAAATGTTAGAAACCTAAATCGGACGACTATAAATCAGTGGTCCGCAAGGACAGAGACTGACTCCTTCGTGACTGACTTCATTTGATGAAGCACGGATTGGTGAGTCCGTTGGAATGAAGGTTAGCGTATGATGTCCTTAGCGCTAAGGTTTTTCTTTTTTGGATTCCTTCTTTGATACACCGGAGTTTATAATTGATTTTACTAGAGCAAATATAGGATTAGGTTCTTCCATCTTGACTCTTTCAAGATTCTCCGTGGTTTCTCCACGCTTGAGCTTCCCACTCAAATCATCTTCAAGGAGGGCGGCAGCCAGGAACAACTCCTCAGGGCACGCATTCCCTTTACATACAACTTTATGGGCGGCAAGTAAATTAATCCTGCGAAGGTAAACTCGGTGAAAAACTTTGTAATCCTCGATCAGCTCACGGTATTGGCGCAACAGAAACCAGGCAATGGCTTCCAAGAAGTAGTGTAAAGTTCTTTCTGTAATTTCCCCATTAGGATCTTTCTCCGTGGTGGATTCTTTGGTTGGTCTCCCTCCCCCCGGGGGGAGGGAGACCAATGGGATTGACAGAAGCGGGTCATATCGGTA
>JADFYA010000383.1 GCA_015233285.1 Deltaproteobacteria bacterium
AGGAGTGGTGACCAGGCGTTTGAGCATGTTGAGGAGGCCGCCGCCCATGGGGCTGATGCTCACCGGTTCCACCTTCGTTTGGCCGGGCCGGCCGGTAACTTTAAAATAGAAGGCCACCAGGTTTTTGTTTTCTCCAGTCAGAATATAGCCGGCAATAGGGATGTGAGAAACCACTTTGTCCATCATGCGCAATGGCAGAACCCCTACCGAGAGATCAAGCTCTTGATCTTTTAACCGGATGTTTCCTTCGGCCAGGCAGCGGATGTCCGGGCTATCCAAAAAGAAATCTTCACTTCGAGCAATTCCGTCCTTTATCGACAGGTTACATTTCATTTGGGTGAAACGCAAGCCTTCCTTGGCCGGGTCGGGGAAGTCCCGTGGTAGGGCCTGCGACTCGTTCAAGTAATTAAGTATAAGAATTAACGTCTTGAAACTCTTCATGGAGACCGTGTCGGCCTCAACCGCCAGGTTACCGGCCAGGGCGTTCACAAATGGTACGGAATCATAACTTTGGCCGGACAGGTGGCCGTTAAGCGATATTTTGCCCGAAAGGGTTTTATCCGGAAAGCCCAAAGCCGAGACAATTTCCTCGATTTTATCTTCCGCGGCTTTCACATCCACCTCCGCCTGGAAACCGCGGCGTGGCGGCAGCAAAATTTTCATTTCACCGGCAAATTTGGTCCGGCTGACCTCCAGAGAAAATGGGGCCCAGATCACCTGGCCTTCTTTTAAACCCAAACGGCCCGACACGGCTTTGTATCCAGCCCGGCCATAGAGCACCCGGTGGAATTTGATCTGGCTGGAGATGTTTGTGTCATTGAGAAAATTCCAAAACCGAGACATTTCTGCCGGGCTGGTTCCGGATGCAATGAAATCATCCTTGCGGAGTGTCTCCCCTGTGATTTCCAACTGTCCCCGTGGTTTATTCAGCTGATCCAGGGTCCCGGATATGGCCAGGTCACTCTGCCCCACCTGACCCCTCCAGTCTTTCAGATGCACCCCCTGGGCGTCCAGGCTGACTTTCCCTGATAACTTTACGGCCTCGGGAGTGTAGATGGCCGGTAAGGAAATTTGGTCCAGAGTGAAGTTTCCCCGGCCTGATTTGACCGTCAGGGTTGATCTCGGGCCGGAGAGGGAAATGTGCCCTGCAATTCGGCCGGTGGCAGGCAGGTGTTGGGTCCCGGCAGACAGGTTCAGGTCGGCCAGGTCCAAACCGGAACTGGTCAAGGACAGATCGACCTGACCGTCTGAGCTGCAGTCGATTTTGCCTTTAGCCGATCCTAAAGATTTCTTAGAGGTCAACTCCGCCCGTTCAACCTCAAGTAGACCGGACTGGCCATCCCAGGTGCCTTCCAAAAGCAACGCGCCTGTCTCGCCGGGAAGCGCCAGGCTCCACCCCGGGTTTGTTAGCGTCAGTCCCGTCAAAGATGTCTGTCCCTTAAACCCAAACCCGGACAAGGGCCCCTGGTGGACATAGCTCACCTCCTGGTCACCGGAGGCCAGCAGCCAGTCAGGCGCCACGGCCGGCCAGGCTTTCAATAACTCACCCAACCTGGCCCGACCCTGCACCGTCACCTGGTAGTCCCGGTTTGGTGAAAAGAAATCCTGAATCCGGCCATTGACGCTTAGTTGGGAATCACCCAGCCGGCCCGATAACTGATCGAAAACCATATTGTTATTTTCGGGGCTGACCAGGCCGGTCAAATCCCGCACCGGCAAAGGAAAGTCATCTCTGGTAAAGGATACTTGATTTAGCCGAAACCGGCCGGCCGCGATGGGCGCCGTGGGTGTCTGTTTAAAGGTTAACCGGCCGGCAATGGCCCCGGACAGAGACTTGAACCCGTCCATCCAGGCTTGCAGCCCTCTAGGCACCATGGAGGCGGTGGCCAGGGTCTTGATGTCTTTGAGATCAAAGTCACATCTGGTAGAGAATCCCGGCCGGCAGTTGAAAAAAACATTCTCCAGGGACAGTTCGAAATCTTGAACCCGGTTCTTGCCCTGGACAGCAGTCACCCGTTTGAACACCATGTGTCCATTGGCCAACCCGGCCTGCCCGGATAGGCGGGTGAAAGGAGGGATTCCTTCCCCAGGATGCGCTTCTATACCATCAAAAAGCACATTTATCCGTAGCCCCCGGCCCCAGGCTTGCTCGTCACCGGCTGATTTCCGGGGTACATCAAAGTCAGCCTGATTAATGGATACCCGGCCGCTGTTCAACCGAAACAGGATATCCCGGGAAATCCATTCCTTGAATAATCCGGTGGGGGTAAGACGCAATGCCTCATCGTAGGGCATGGGATTGAGTCGAAAGTGGCCGATGACGCGGGCCCGTGGATCCGTCACCGCTCCGACCAGCAGATCTCCCGTCAGAGTCAACTCAGTGGAGGCCAGCTTTAGACCGCTTACCTTGACTGCCCCGTCGGCCAGGGTAGCCTCACCTCTGACCACTAGTTTGCTCAAGGTGGGCCGGTAGCCGTTGAGGTTGAGCGTGGTCTGGCCGGACTTGATCATACCCTGGAGGTGGTGTTGGGATTCCTTGGTCACGGTGTATTTTAATGACGCGGAGACCGGACCGACTTGCTCAAAGAGGTGATCGATATCGGGAAAAATAGACTTAAAGGGCGTTACATCCCACCCGGCCAGGTCAATGGAGAGTTGGGCCGTCCAATGATCCTTATTCGGCGACGGGCCGGGTAGCCTGACCAATTTGCCCGATAAACGTAATTGCCCCGAAGCGGGAGAAGTTCCGGCCAGGCAGGACAGGTGAAAGGAACACTTGTCCTGATTAGTTAACCCGGCATCCAGGTAGACATCGGAAAACGATAAGTCTCCAGCCGCCGAAGCGGGACCCTGGACCCGCCAATTGACGCGGCCGTGTTTGATGATAACCCGGTGGAGTCCATCCAGACACGGGCCGGGGAAGGGGATGGCCCCGGAATCCGTCTCTTTTTGACCCGGACCTGAGTTCGTGGTCACCTCGATGGAGGGAGAATCCAACACCATAGATTCCGGTTTCGTCTCAAAATTAAGCAGAGCCAGGATATCCAGACCGATGGCCACCGACTTGGCGGTGCAGATGAATCTGGTTGCGGGGTCGCAGAGGCTGACCTTATGCGCCTTTAGCAAAACCCCGCCCCAAAGCGATGTCTCCAAACGGCTGAATGACACCTGGTGACCCAGGTAGGATGCCAAGGTTTGGTTTAGGCGCGCCAGGTTTTCAGGACGGTTAATGATCCGATCAGCCAGATAGGTCGCCGACACGGCCAAGATCAGGCCGGCCAGCCCCGCGTAAATTATTATTCTCTTTATGGTCCGGCTCATGGGTTCTGGATCGACTTCAAATTGTTCCTTCGATGTTAATTGACCTGAGTTCGACGAGCCTGATTAATTAGGAGTCAGAGACCATGACCAATTTGACTTCTTGTGGCTTCGCCACCCAGACAACAAGTTGTCTGGGCCACCCTCCTTAATTTCGGGGTAGGTCTAAGGCCACCACAAATTCATCAAGACTCTTGACCAATACGGCCTGTTCATGCAATGCGTCGAGAAGGCTTGGATCAACCAGTTCTTTGACGGCGTCAATGATTTCATCGGGCACGCGTCCGAATCGGATTTTCAGTACTTTAATAACATCTTCTCTGGCGTTTTGGAGCATCCCCAATTTAAAAATATCTTGCCCTGCCACGGTATCGGCTAAATCA
>JADFYA010000384.1 GCA_015233285.1 Deltaproteobacteria bacterium
TTTGAACTCTTGTCATAGTACATAAGTTTCTCCGGGCATCTGGACTGGAGGCAAGTATTCAATGGTCCGGGGAGAAGTCCATTTTCTATGATTTAGAAGATCATGTGGGCCGTCAGAGTGTCAAGCAAATAGACCCGGAGTGGTCGGCCGGCTTTGAAATATCTTGCCAAATCGGCGGAATTAAGATAAACTACCTGATACTTAAGATAGCTTTTCCGGATGTTCAGGCCCTTTTCCGGCCGTCGGCGCTATTCCGGGAGAGTTTTTCCAAGACCGGCCAGGTATATTTACCGACAACCTCATTCTAGGGACGGCTATGTCAAAATCTATTCGTTTATTATTTGTCTGCCTTATTTTAACTCTGCTGTTGTCCGCCTGTGCGGAAAGACAGGCCCGTCACGGGGCTGTCTGGCAAACAGCCACCATCAGCACTTTGATGGTTGGGGCATATGATGGAGAAGTAACTATCCGAGACCTAAAAGAGCACGGTGACCTGGGTTTGGGCATCTTTAACGCCGCGGATGGAGAAATGATCCAACTCGACGGCCGGGTCTATCAGATAAAATCGGACGGGGTGGCCTACCCGGTCGGGGATGACCTCAAAACTCCCTTTGCCGTGACTACTTTTTTTTCTCCCTGCCCACCACGCGAACTGAATCAGGAAATGAATATTAAACAATTAGAGCAGTATTTAGACGACCTGCTGCCCACCAAGAATCTCATTTACGCCTTCAAAATTGAAGGGACCTTTAAGTATCTCAAGACCAGAAGTATCCCCCGGCAAAGCCGGCCTTACCCCAAATTGACCGAAGTGGTGAAGCACCAATCCGTTTTTGAGTTCCATGATGTGACCGGAACCATCGTCGCTTTCCGTTTCCCGGAATACAATGACGGCGTCAACTTACCCCAAAACCATTGTCATTTCCTGACGGCTGATAAGAAAGCCGGCGGGCACGTGCTCGATGGCCTGACCACGCAGGCGACGGTCAGGGTCCATAAGGCCAACGATTTTTTCATGTCCTTGCCTGACGGGGGTGACTTCTACCGGGTAGATCCAAACCAAATCAAAAAAAATGACCTGAACCAAGTGGAAAGATAGCCTAGTTCATTGGAATCTCCAGGGCGGTTAACCCGATGTTTTCGCAGACCGAAAAGGAGAAATGTCGATGCAAAAACTCAATCCCTATGAATTCGCACTGGCTTCATTCGACAAAGTGGCCGCCACCCTTGACATGGACCCGGGTATTCTAAAGAAAATTCGGGTGGTCAATCGTGAGTTGGTTGTGAACTTTCCCGTCTTTATGGATGACGGGGCTATAGAGATGTTCACCGGCTTCCGGGTCCAGCACGACATCAGCCGCGGCCCGGCTAAAGGTGGCATTCGGTATCACCCCACTGTTGATTTGGATACCATCCGGGCCCTGGCCATGTTTATGACCTGGAAAACGGCCCTGGTCCAGATCCCCTTCGGCGGCGCCAAGGGTGGTGTCCAGTGCAACCCCAAGCAGATGTCCTTAGGTGAAATAGAGAGACTGACCAGGCGGTTTATTAGTGAAATATCGTTCATTATAGGACCGGAATCAGACATCCCGGCCCCGGATGTCTACACCAACGCCCAGGTCATGGCTTGGATAATGGATACCTACAGCATGATGAAGGGATACTCCGTGCCTGGGGTGGTCACCGGCAAACCCATTTCCATCGGCGGCACCCTGGGCCGGCAAGAAGCCACCGGGAATGGTTGTTTCTACTGCACCGCGTTTGCAGCCGACCGGCTGGGCATGGACCTGTCCAGGGCGACCGTGGCTATCCAGGGTTTCGGCAATGTGGGTTCGGTGTCCGCCATGAGACTGAGCGAAGTCGGGGCCAAAATCATCGCTGCGAGCGATTCCCGGGGAGGCATAGTCAACCTAAACGGCTTAGACGTGGAGGCCCTGATTAAACACAAAGAGAAAACCGGGACCGTGGTCGGCTTCCCGGACGGTGATCCGGTGGGCTCGGTCGACGTCTTAACCGTTCCCTGTGATGTCTTGATTCCGGCGGCGATGGAAAACGTCATCACCATGGACAACGTCGACCGGATTTCCACCAAAATTATCATCGAAGGGGCCAATGGGCCGACTATTCCCGACGCTGATGAGGCGCTGTATCAAAGAGATGTCCTGGTCGTCCCGGATATCCTGGCCAATGCCGGCGGCGTCGTGGTCTCCTATTTCGAGTGGGTCCAGAACATTCAAAAACTCACCTGGAGGGAAAACGAGATCAACGACCGGATGAAGGAGATTATTTATACCGCCTTTGCCTCGGTTTTTGACCTTCACCGGCAGAAGAAAGTGTCCCTGCGGGATGCCGCCATGACCTTGGCCATCGGCCGCGTCGCCCAGGCCACCGCCGATCGTGGTATCTATCCTTAATTCATCTCCATCCCGACCCCGCATCGGAGAACAAGATCAGATTCCCCGGCTTGCCTGAGTGAGCCTCAAAACACGCCGTGACGTCTGGAGGACCAGGAAGATGAAAATAACTTCCATCCTCCGGCATCCGGCGGCGCCGGTTTTTGGCCGATACGACAAGTGACGTTGGAAATCAGTTGAGAATATTCTCACCGATCCGACTTGACCGGCCAGGTGATAATACTTATCTTAAACGATAATTGCCTGAGCCATGAAGACCGGCCGCTGGTTACCTCAATCACCTCTCCCGGCCTTAAACCCAAGCCAATATACTGGGCAGGCATAACTGTCTCTTTCAGGGTCGGCATAGTTGATTGTTACCGGTTGAAGACAACGAACAAGGAGTAACAAGCAACGAGTAACAGGCCCTCTCGGAAGCGCCAATTTTAGCCGTGTCAAATCATAGACAGATCTTTGACCACCCCAACCTGCATATCTGACAGCCGATCATGATCTATGGCCCATATTCCCGTAAATAAATTGAAAGAAGGCGACGATGTCCAGCAGTACTTTTTGCTGCGGGATATGTCCCGGCGGACTACCCGTTCCGGCAAACCTTATCTGGACTTGATCCTGGCCGACCGGACTGGGACCATCAAAGGAAAAGTCTGGTCCGAGGCGCTGGATAAGCTCGATGACCAGGTCGGCCCCGGCGTTTTTGTCGGGGCCCGGGGGAGAGGCGAGACTTATAATCAAGAGATGACCATCACGGTAACCACCCTGGTCAGCACTGCGGACATTGAGGCCAGGCGGGGGGTGGTCAAGGATTTTGATCCTGATCTCCTTATCCCCCGGACTCCCGGCGATGTGGCTGTGATGTGGCAGGACCTGCTCGATGTGGTTGAAAACGAACTTCAAGATCAACATGTCCGGAACCTGGTCCGGGAGGTCTTGACTCGTTATGGGGGGGAGTTTAAAACTTCACCGGCTGCCCGAATGTACCATCACGGCTACCTGGGCGGGTTGCTCGAACATACTCATAAGATTACGCAACTGGCTTTGGCTGTAAAAGACCTGTATCCCCAATTGGATGGAGATGTATTACTGGCCGGGGCCATTTTGCACGACGTGGGCAAGATTAAAGAAATGTCCGGGTTTCTCAACCCCTCCACGACTATGGCCGGGCATTTCTTGGGCCACATCATCTTGGGGCGGGACATGGTCCGGGACGTCCTGACCGCTATGGGGCTTTCCGACTCGGACAGTGAAAAGATAATCCAGATTGAGCACATTATCCTGTCTCACCA
>JADFYA010000385.1 GCA_015233285.1 Deltaproteobacteria bacterium
GTCTGAGGAAAAAATCACGCCATGATAAGTAAAGTCTTCAAACAACCGTTCGATGGCCGACATGGCCCCGGTGACCTTCATCCCGCGGGAGGAAATAACCTCGTTGATGGACCTCTGGATCTTGTCGCCTAAGGCCGGATCAGCCGAAAGTTGCCCCTTGGTAATAATGTCCGAGGCGTAAAATACTGCTTTTTTATTGCCCATGATCAGACCCAAAGTGAGCATAACCATGGCCAGCCGATCCACCCGGTTCAGTTTCCCGATCATGGCCCAGTCATAGAGGATGATTCTGGGCCTCCCGCCTTCGAAGGTGTAAGCCAGATTCCCGGCATGCGGGTCCCCATGAAAAATACTTTCGTCTTTGGTATCTTGGATGGGCCGGAGGATGCAAATCCGGGCCAGGGCCGCGGCCAGCAGCCATCTCTCCCGGCTGGTCAGGCCGGCCACATCGGTTATTTTGGTCCCGTCGATCCGGGTCATGGCCGTCATCCGCGGCGTGGATGCCGGCAGCCGGGCAGGGACCAGCAGAGATTGATCACCGCCGTAGTAGATCCCGGCCTGATCCAGATTATCTTGCTCCCCGGCCAGATTCATCTCGCTCCGAATGGCCTTTTTCACTTCCGTGAAGGTGGCTTGAAATAGAAAACCGCCCACCCCCCACTCCTCCCGGTGCCGGTCCAGAAAAACGGCCAGGCGGTCGAGCAGGATCAACTCACTCCCGATGTTCTTGGTCACCTTGGGTTTGACCACCTTGAGTACGGCCCGGAAGGAATGTCCCGTGGGGGCCGCCACCTCGGCCGGGACAACGGCGCAAACACTGGCCTCGGCCAGGATGCCCGGCTCCGGAGTAATGGAAAAGCCATGCCGGGGCCGGCCTATCTCCTTGTCCAGCAAAAGCTTGACCTGTTCAAAGGTGACCGTTTTCAAATTGTCTTCGAGATCAACCAAAGCCTGTTTGAACACCGGATCCAGATTGGGATTCCGGGCAATCACCTGACCCAGCTTCTGCAGGGTGGGCATGTCCAAAACCAGGGTGAACACCCGCCGGCCCAACGAGGCGGTGAATGGAAGCTGGAGCTGGTCAACGATTTTCTCGGCCAGCCGGGCCAGGGACAAGGACGCCAGCAGAAAAACCATCCCCTCCGTCAACACTACCTGGAATCTGGCATAGGACGGCGGCAGAAAGCTCTCCAGGCCAACAAAGGAGATGACCTGCCGGACGATCCGGTCCAGGTCCCCGTCCGCCCTGGCCTGGCGAAGCAGATCAGTCACCCGAGCCCGCATCACCGTGACGCTGGGCTTGCGCCCGGCCACCGGAACACGCACCTGCAGAAAAGTCCGCATCAAAGAGACATTGGCGCTTAACCTGGGCTGGTCTTGACCATCCTGATCGGTTTTCAAAGCTTTCTCCTTCTGGTTGCTCGTTGCTTGTTGCCGGTTACACGTTGCCGGTTACATGTTGCCGGTTATACGTTGCCGGTTGAAATCAATAACTATCTGGGAACCCGATGTCATAACTTAGCAATAGAGAAACGCCACCCTGGGTCCAATACCCTTGCAGCAACAAGCAACCAGCAACCAGCAACCTGTAACGAGCAACCTGTAACGGGCAACCCGCAACCCGGATGAGCTTAGTAAAAAAAATCGGTCAGGTCAAGGATGTTATGGGTCTTCGGCTTGTTCGGTTGAGGATCTGGGTTAGTTCGAGCTTGACCAAAGCATATCAGCAGTGTATGAAGTTGAAATTGAGTTTACCGTAAACTGCAGACCCTCGAATGAGGGGACGGGCAGGGCTATTTCGAGACCAGAGATCAAGGCACGGAGAGAAGCAACTATGATTATAGGAAAATTTAAGGAATTCGCCCCTAAGCTGAGTCCGGGCGTGGTGGTTCTGGATTCGGCCGTGATCACGGGCGACGTGGAAATGGGACCTCAGTGCAGCATCTGGTTTCACGCTGTGGCCAGGGCTGACGTCAATTGCATCCGCATCGGCCGGAAAACCAATATTCAGGACATGGCCATGCTCCACGTCACTTATGAAACCCATCCCCTGATCATCGGGAGCGAAGTAACCATCGGCCATAGGGTTACTCTGCACGGATGCACCGTGGAGGACCTGTGTCTCATCGGCATCGGGGCCATCGTCTTAGACGGCGCCAAGATCGGACATCATTCCATCGTGGCGGCCGGTTCCCTGGTCACGCCCGGGACCGTCATCCCGCCCAACAGCATGGTCATGGGCGCTCCGGCCAAGGTCCGGCGTCAACTCACGGAAGAAGAGATCAGCCACATGCCCGATATCGCCAACCGCTACCTCTGGGTGGCGGAAGATTACGTGAAAACCGGATTGGGTAAGCGCATTGAGTAGATATCCCGCACCGGCCTTTTAGCCGGGGTTGGTTTGGCAATGGAGAATTCAAACTAAACTTTTTTCTTACCAAACAAGGAACAGCCGGCATGTATTTTGATGTTATTATTGCAGGATTTGGTGGTCAAGGCGTCATGTTTATCGGTAATTTGTTGGCCGTCGGGGCGATGAATGAAGGTCGGATGGTCACCTACATGCCGGTGTACGGCGTGGAAATGCGTGGCGGGACGGCAAATTGCACCGTGGTGGTGGCGGACGAGGAAATCGGGTCACCCATCGTCCAGAACCCTGTTTCGGCCATTATCATGAACAAACCGTCGCTGGTCAAGTTCGGGCCACGGGTCCAAAAGAACGGTTTGATGGCCGTCAATACCTCCCTGATCGAACCCGAGGCCATTGATTTTCCCGATGTGGCCACGCTCCATATTCCGGCCATGGAACTGGCCGCGGAGGTGGGTAACGACAGGTTGGCCAATATGATTATGCTCGGGGCGGTGGTGGCCAAGACCGGCGTGCTTAATCTCGATGGATTGATCGAGGCTCTACCCTATGCCTTAGATGAAAGATATCACAAAATGATACCGGCCAATACGAAGGCCTTGGAACGGGGGGCTGAATTCATCCGCCGGCATGGTCAGGCTTGAGCCCGAACCAGACATTGATCTATAAATAATCCGCCAAAAGCTGATCGATTAGGCCGAGGTTCAACCGGTTACAGGGCGTGATACGACGAGGTGGCCGACGTCAAACCGGTAAGTCAGAACAATCGGCCCCAAGAAAAGCCGTCAACATTGGTTGGAGCCGGTTAATTTCATACTCCAGGCTTGAATAAGCCGCGGCGGCCTTGTCTAAAGCCCCTTGGCGGCCAATAATTTCCAGGGCCAGGGCGGCTTCGCAGGCCGCTTCGGCCGAAAGATTACCCAGCACCCCCTTGAGGGTGTGGGTGGATTTGGATAAACCGGGGCCGTCCCCACGGTCGATCTCATCGCGAATAGCACTCATGTCTTGGGGAAGTTCATGCAAACACATCTGAACAAGTTCTATAGCCAACTCCATGCTATTGAGTGTTCGGATCAGCAATGCATCCCTATCAAAGATTCTTTCGGATGACTCCGTCGTTTGAGCCGGCTTTCCTGCATTCCGATCTTGTTCCATTTGTCCCCCAACTCAAGTCACAATACTTATTTGAGATTACTCAATTCTTTCGTCGGCCAGATCCTGCACCCCGGCCGGGATGGGAATCCCCAACTCTTTGGCCCGGTTAAGATTTAGACAAATGGCATAATGTTGCGCCGATTCCGGAGGAATCTCTCCCGGAGTC
>JADFYA010000386.1 GCA_015233285.1 Deltaproteobacteria bacterium
CCCAAAAAGTTTCGTAATATCCGTTCGTCGCCCGGAGCTGATGTTCCAGGCCGTCAATGTCTATCCTATTGAATTTTTTTGCCGCTGTTTCAGCTAATTGGCGTGTTGTCATCCGGTGGTAGATTTTTACTTTGTGGCAATTTTCCAAGGCGTCTCTAAACCGCACCCGGCAGTAGTCGGTGAGAAAGTTTATTCGTTCGGCCTCTTTTTCACTGACAAAATACAATTCCTCAGCCAGTTCGTTGAGCTGCCGGATTAACGAAAGCGTTTCAGCCGGTGATTCGGGGGGCTCGATATGAAACGGGGCCCACCAATCGCTAATAATGAATTCCCCTTGACCGGGGATGGCGGCCAGTTCCGCCTCCAATTTTTCGTTTTCAAGCGGTAAGATCAGCCATTCTTCAGCCGGTTGAGTTTGGCTGTTTCGTTTGACATAAATTCTAATTTCCATGAGGTCCCATTTAGGCATACCGTGCCTCCTTTTACGACGCGTCAAGGCCGGCAACAGCCGATAATTGGCCCGCCATAAGTCGGTCGCCGTGTTTGCCTGGCTCGCACAACGGCGAAAACCGGCCGGACAACGAGGGATCAGGTTTATTTTCCAGATTGTTCGGCCACCCGGGCATGGCCTTTTCAGCGTTGACCCAAAAAATGGGGCCGCAGTCCCGGCAATGAAATTCGTTCCGGCTGGTCCAAAACGAGTCGGTTAATTCGGTGAGGCAGCCACAGGTGCCGCAAAGAACGTAAATAGGCAAGATCTTCTCCTTCTATTGTCCAGGTTAAAGCGGTTTAACCTGAAGTGTTTTCATCATATTGCCGGAGGCTGGAAGCTGACCGGTGATGTTGTTTGATATTTAATAATATTTAATTATATAACACTGCAAATTTGGGGCCAGGCATTAGCAGAAGGGAACATTCTTAAATTTCAAGATAAAAATCATTAGGCGGGGGGCTAAGAAAGAATATCTGGGAGATCGGCACAGACATCATGTGCAGATTTGTCAATCATGGGATTGGTTGCTCCTCTGAGCCATTCCGGCTTCGCTCCTCTGTTTGATCCAACTTGAGACGTTCCTGGATTAAGGAGTTAATAAAGAATAATGGTCTGACGTTGCAACGCCTGGCCACTAAAATCGGCGTGTCCCGTCAAAGCGTGAACGACCGGATCAATGGGCAAATCCCCAAAGGCCATCATCTTGTCTCCTTATCTCAATCCCTTGGGGTGAATCCTTCAGATCTATTCACTTCAAAACCGGACGATTCAATCTCAGTCCCGGCTCACCGCAAGAGAGGGGCGGCTAAAATAAAACCGGCGACTACGGCTGAAGCGTTTAAACTGGCCAAAGAGTATAAGGGCTTATTTTTTAACGATGCGGCCGGTGCCAGATTGACTGAAGTCTGGAAGCTGGAACTTGGTGACGCGGCGCCTGACTCCATTTCCATTAAACCAATCGTCCGGCAATTGCGTTCGGAGTCAGGCATCAGCCCAGATAGCCCCATGAAATATAAACATGTTTTCAGCATGTTGGATAAACTTGGGATTGTCGTCATCTTTAGAAATTTTCACGGGCAGAAAGCATACGCGTTCTATTCAAAAATTTACGGACGTCACGTTATCTTCGTTAATACGGCCACTAACATTATGGATTTGATCTTTGCCTTGCTCCATGAAACAGGGCATGCCTTGCTGGATAGGAATGGGGAGACATTCAGTGACGAAGATGAATCCGTTTGTGATCGCCTGGCCGGTTATGTCCAATTCCCGGATAGCTATGTGGACGATGTTTACGAGTCCATCAAGGGCCTGCAACCGGGTGAGCAAATTAATAAGCTGAAATATCGATCTAGAAAATATGGACACTCTTTGCACGGCGTTGTCACCAAAATTAAAGGGATAAATCCGGATTTTGATCTAAACGTCCACGCCGCGGACACCAATCTCAAAAAAGAATTTCCTTCCATTGGACAAATTCTGTTTGAAGCTGACGGCGCCAGAGAGTATGTGGATAGACTATTCAATTTCACCCCACGTTTCATGAAAATTATCGTTTCCCAACTTGATACCTTAAGTTATAAGAAATTAGCCGAGTTGCTTGAACTTTCCAGCACCCTGGACGCCCTGGAGGTGCACGATGAATTGACGCGGCGGAAGAAGGCCCTGGGGAACGACTTATGACGATCCTGTGCGATACGTGCAGCATTTTGATGGTCATCAGGATCGCTCCTCAAATGCTTATTGATGAATCTTTTGAATGCGAAACACTGGTGGAGATAAGAAACGAAATACTAAAAACACAGAAATTCAAAGAGAAATACCCTTGGCGAAAAAATTTCCAGGATAAGATTCATACAGCGAAATCATCGTGAATCAGGGTAAGCATGGTTCAGACAATGAAGCGTCCCGGCCGCCCTGCTTTTTCCCTTGACAAAGTGGGCGGATGATGGGAAAATAACCAGGTCATAGGTATCGCAGCCCCACCAACCGTTTCAGCACAAGCATCCCGCCAAAGCAACAAGTTCCTCACTTCAACTTCACCGCAATTGACCACGCCACCGACAAACTGAACAGAAGCTGAATCATTAATTACCCATACTGGAGGAATTCAATGAGTGAGCAAAATGAACAGCATTGCCCCGCGGACGACGGAGAATTTACCCATGATCCTTCTCGACGCCTCTGGATGAAGCAAGCTGTCGGCTTGTCTCTGGCCGGGGCCATCGGGATCGGGCTCTGGGAGTCCTCACCCGCCAGGGCGGACGAACCGCCGAAAATGGCCGCTCCTCCGTTCAATCAAGAAGAGGCCAAGAAGTTCATGAGCCGGGCCCTTGAGTTGGCCACCAAAGGTAGCCAGGCGGGCGCGGGCGGCCCATTCGCCGGCGTCGTGGTCAAGAACGGCAAAATCGTCGGCGAGGCTTATAACCAGGTCACCGCCAACCGCGATCCCACCGCCCATGGGGAAGTAATGGCCATCAAGGACGCCTGCAAAAGGCTGAACACCCATATTCTGAAAGGCTGCGATTTGTATACCACGGGCGAGCCGTGCCCGATGTGCCTCAGTGCCGCCTATTGGGCCGATATTTCGCGAATTTTCTTCGGGTTCAGCATCCAGGACGCCACGGCCATAGGCTTTCAAGACGAATTCCAGTACACCGAGTTCCGGAAACCATACCAAAACCGCAAGATCCCCGCGGTCCAGATCATGAGAGATGAAGCCATAAAATTGACCAAGGAGTACGAGGCCAAACCTGACCGGGCTAAGTATTGATCAACGGCCGGCCGGCTTTTTCCTTGACACCGGCTCCAAAATAGCCTAAATTCACCAGTGGACCAGCATCACTTTGGGTAGCCGATGAGGCTGTAATAGGGAAGACGGTGAAAATCCGTCGCGGACCCGCCGCTGTAACCGGGGACGAAAGCTACATAAACCACTGTTCGAAGCTCGAATGGGAAGGGGTAGCGAGTAGAACGATCCGGAAGCCAGAAGACCTGCCCAGACATATCACGCAACATCAGGCCTCGTGGGTAGGGCTAGCTGTGGAATATTCCTTATTTTTTGCATACATGGAATCCCGAGCCTTATTTTGAGGTCTCGGGATTTTTTTATTAATCCGCAGATTGCGCAGATTTGCACAGATTAAAAAAATACACAACGCTTGCATCCGATGGCTTGAATCCAGACCTCG
>JADFYA010000387.1 GCA_015233285.1 Deltaproteobacteria bacterium
TCCGGCGTTTTCTTATCCCCTTCCTTCAGCTTATGTCCGTTATTCTCACCCGTGGCACAAGGAAAAGTCTTTTTCTGGGTGTACGCTCCGCCGGCATATTGATAGACATGTAACTCTTGAGCCGATTTATCTACAAGAATAATGTAGAAAGACTTAGCATCGGTATTCATATAAAAAATGTTTTCGAAAGAAATGGGGCGGGGAACCTGACCACTGTTATCGAAGACGTTTAACGCTGAAGCGAGACGAGGAACAATTATGGCCGCCAGCGCCGCGACCACCCAAATTACCAGGCGACCAAAGCTCTTGCTCATATTATTGACATCCTCCTTGCGGGATGGTCCGATCTTAAAAAACATCCCGGTGTCACCTAAAATAATAAACTGATAAATGAGTTAACCTACACACCCGCCGGCCCACGGTTTGCCTGCACCCGTTTCAACCACACCGGTACGGGTTCTATATTTTCGCCTATATCTTATAAAGAATCATTCTGTACGTGTAAATACCGAACCTTCCCGGTGTTGTCAAGACAAAATATGCTTCTACCTGATCTTGACCGGCAAGTTCTCCCTTGTTCAGATCAAACCGGGGGGACATAATTAGGCGCGATGACGTAATTTGTGGTTTATCTCTTCTCAAATTTATGTTACGGAGATGAAACATTCCAAACCTGTTGCTCTGACGCGGCATAGCCGTCAGCCGGAGAGCTGTCTCGGATCGCCGCGGAGTTGAGCGACATGGTCAGCCGGTTCAAAATATAAGACGGTCTTTTTGCACTAACTCAAACCCGATCTCTACTTTTATGGATCAATTATCACTTTTCAAAGATCAAAGGGCACTGATTAACCGGGGCCTGATGGCGCTGAAAGAACTCCAGCCGGCCGCGGCCGCGGATTATTTGGAACAGCATCGCCTGGCCTACCCGCAAGGGGAGAGTGTGGCCCAGGACCTCCAACTCGCCGGATGCCTGACTGAGGTGCTTCAGGATTTACCTGAGAGTGGCCCCGCCTTGCCCACCCGGCTCGTCCAGGCCTGGGCCCGGATTCAGGGATTCGCCCTTTCCCTGAGCTACCCCAACCAGGCGGTCCTCGATAAAATCAAAACCGCACTTTTTGGGCAGACAATTCAGGCGCTGGAAAAAGGCGGTCTGGAAAATGAGCCGTACCTGTCGCCGGAGCTTCCAGCCGGATTCGTCTATCTTCAAGCCGGCCGGTACGACCGGGCCATCGCCGGCCTCCAGGTCTGTCTCCCGTTAAACCGGAATAACTCCTTGATCTACGGTTACCTGGGCGACGCCTATGCCGGGCGGGGAGACACTCGGGTGGCCAGGCAATGTTACCAGGAAGCCTGGTTGCTTGACCCGGCCGAAGTTGACTGGGACAATTTTCGAGATGATGAGCTTAAGGGGCTGGCCAGGGAATTAATGGAAGATAATCAGTGGGACCCGGCTACGGCGCGGGAATGGCTGCCCAGTTACGCCCGGATCCAAGGATTGTTGTCCCCAAAGATAATCACCCTGACCACGGGACTTAAGGAGCTGCTGGCTGAATACGGGGTCTGGCGAAAAGCCCTGGCTAAAAAAGACAATCAGCAGGTGCGGGCCCGCCTTTTCCATCACGGGTTGATTTTAAGCGACAACGAACCTGCCCTGACTTTTGTTAAGAAAGTGGACCTGATCGAGGTCCGAAGGGCCATGAAACAAGCTCACAGCGATCTCTTTGCCCGTTATCTCAGGGTGCTGGCCAAGGAGCGAGGCTAACGACGGCTGCCCTCCTCATTTTTTGACGATGGATTTCAACGTCTCGGAAAAGTAAGTCTAATTTTATCTCGATTTTTAAGGAATAAGGAGGCCGAAAAAATGGACAAGATAATCGCCCAGCTTAGAGAATTAATTACTGTTTTCGGGGTCAAGGTCATCGCCGCCCTGGCCGTCCTGTTCGTCGGGTGGCAGGTCGCCCGGTTTCTAAAGAACCTGATCCAGAACATCATGACCAAAGGTAAGGTAGAGCGGACCCTGGTCTCCTTCACCGGGAGCCTGACTTATGTCGGCTTAATGACATTCGTTGTCCTATCCGCCCTGGGTCAAATCGGGGTTCAGACGACCTCGTTTATGGCCGTCCTGGGCGCCGCGGGTTTAGCCATCGGCCTGGCCTTACAGGGGTCCCTGGCCAACTTTGCCGCGGGCGTGCTGATGATCATCTTCCATCCCTTTAGAGTGGGGGATCAAATTCAGGGGGCCGGGGTCAACGGCGTGGTGGAAGAAATTCAAATTTTTACCACGGTCCTGAAAACCGGAGACAATAAGAGAGTCATTGTGCCTAATGCTAAACTCACCGGAGACAATATCACCAATTTCTCCGCCCACGACCGCCGCCGGGTTGACATGGAGTTTAGTGTTCCCGCTGCCAGTGACCCGGACAAAATAAAGAGCATCATTCACGACGTGGTGGCTAAAGACTACCGCATCCTTAAAGATCCTGTTCCGACCATCGGCCTTAGTGAATTTGATGACACCAAAACTAAATTCGTCGTCCGCCCCTGGGTGAATACCACTGAGTATTGGAACGTCTATTTCGACACTATGGAAAACATCAAAAAAATCCTGGCGGCTGAGGCGAAAAATCAAGAATGATTGTTTTGGGGGCTGGCCGGCCATCCGGCCATCTTGCTGTGACGTAACCAAACGTATTTACGAGGGCTTTGCCCCAAGGCTGTTGAATTAAGCGTGCAGGCAACCGGATACTGTTCTAATAAATAGCCGATTCCGAATAAGCCCCAACGGGGCGCACTAGGTTAACCCAGCGGCAACGCCCTGGGTATTGGGGCAACGCGTGCCGTAGGGGCGGCGGCTATACAAAATACCATTTAATGCTCACAAAAAGCCGCTGGCAATTCAGCCGTGGCTATATATCTCATCCAACGTATGCCATTAAAATCTAATTTAAAAAAACTAACTATCACGCCACATCTGTATTTCGTCCAATATATCTTGCCGGGTGACTCTCTCGCGTCCCCGCATCCTGCAATAGGCCGCAGCTCCATCCACGAGGGAAATGGCCTTGCTGGGTAAATATTCATCGGATATTTTGGTCAGACATAAGTCAACGGCCGAGACCAATGCCGCATCATCGATTCTAAGCCCATGGTGTTTTTCAAGACACACACATATTCCCCTTAATATCTTCAAAGCCTCTCCCGGCGACGGCTCTTTGACGATTACTCTTTTGAACCGCCTGGCCAGGGCCGGGTCCTTCAGAAACTGGTTGCTTCCGGTTACCGTTGTAGCCCCAATGCAGGGAAATTCGCCTCTGGACAAGACCGGCTTCAGGATATCGCCAACTCCGATGCCCCCCTCCGAGGCTCCGGCATGTACCAAAGTATGAATTTCATCAATAAAAATAATAACTTTGTCTTTTTTGCGGATTACCTCAGCCATTAGCCCTTCCATTCTGGCTTCCAGATCTCCTCTATATCTAGTTTCGGCTATCAGGTTGGTCAACGAGAGAGAATAGACAGTCTTATCCTTCAGACCGGGTGGGACCTGACGGGCATATATGGCCCTGGCTAAGCCATCGACGATTGCGGTTTTTCCGACCCCGGGATGCCCGACGAGTAAAGGATTATTGGTCTCCATCTGGCTTAAAATTTGAATCACTCGATCGATTATGACCGTGG
>JADFYA010000388.1 GCA_015233285.1 Deltaproteobacteria bacterium
AATGGAATCTTGGAATAAAGAAATGACCCGCCGGGATTGACCGACGGTGGGAGGTTTGGGAAAACGGGGCGAAGGTGAACGGAACGTTGAATCTGGGTAGGATCTCAGGGGATGACTATGCGACACATCGTCGCCGAAAGAATGTCTCTGATCAGGGACAAAAGAAAGTCTTATAGAATCGCCAAGAAGCGTGTCAGACCGCTGAATCGGGAGGAAAAAGATGCTTTCTGGCGCCGTCTTTTTATGGTCGGGGCTTTCCTGGTCATGGTCGCCTCCCTGGCCTTCTTCGGTACCCGGAGCTACCATGGTCTTATCGACCGAGGTTATCGGGATGGGTACGAGTTGGCCTATCAGTCTCAAAACTCTCCTGTCGGGACCAGATACGCCGCTGACGGACTGACCGATGCCCTGTTCCAGGAGGTGACGAAGGATATGCCCTACGTTTATAAAAGAGGATTCCGCCGGGGATTTAATGAGGGTTTGCGAGCCGGCGTCCTGGGCCGACCGGCAGTCACCCGGGAAGAGGCTTCATCCCCGGTGGTCTCCTCGCTCAACTGACGATACCGTCAAAATGATGTTTTTCACCCCGGACCGGGTCGATTCTACTTAGCCGGGATCTCGGTCAGGACCTCGGCCAGGGCCTCTGCGATATGCCGGACCTTGATCGCGTCGCCTCTCCGCTCCAGACCGCCGCGTAGTTGCAAAATACAGCCGGGACAATCAGTGACCAGGAGTTCGGCTCCGCTTTGGACCACATGGTCCAGCTTCTTTTTTAATATTTGGGCTGAGAGTTCCGGGAACTTCGTAGAATAGGTTCCGCCAAATCCGCAACAAACATCTTCCTCTTCGGACTGACGGTAATCCAGGCCGGCCTTGCCGATCAACTCTCTGGGCGCGGCAACCACACCCAGGCCACGGCAAAGGTGGCAAGGCGAATGATAGGCCGTCTTTTTCCCGTCACCAATAAAATCAGCTTGCTCCAGCTTTAGGACGTCCTGGACGAATGAACTGAAGTCAATCACCTTGGCTGAGAATTCCGCCACCCTGGCCGCCAGTTGGGGATCATGGCCCAGCAACGTGGGATAGGCTTTCTTGAGGTGCGAGGCACAGGAGGCGCACGTGGTCAGGATATAGTCGAATTTGGACGGATCAATGGCCATGACGTTTTGCCGGGCCACGTCGCGGGCTACGGCAGCCTGACCCATCATCAATGCCGGTAGACCGCAGCAGGACTGGTCCAGGGGGAAGTCCAGGGCCACGTCGCGGCCGGCCATGACCTTCACCGCCGCATTCAGTTGCTCTGGGAAGACGAAATCATGGAGGCAACCGGAGAATAGGGCGACGCGCCATTTGGGATTGAGCACGCTGGGTCGCACTTCCTCCCAGGTATCCCGAAAAGGTTTGTCCGCCAAAGCCGGCAGAGCCCGAAAGCTTTGATCTTTTGCAAACATGTGGGGCAGGTGGCGCAGATATGGGCCTCCACCGGTAAATGGTTTTTGAAGCAGTTTGGCTGACCGGAGGAGGGCATGAAATAGTCTTCGACTCTTGAGCGCCTGGGCCAGCAGAGTATTAGACAGAGACAGACCGGTCTCATCCTGGATCCGGGCATGGACGGCCTTGATCAACTCAGGCAGGTCAATCCCGGCGGAACAAACCGCCTTGCACGCGCCGCAACTAATACAATTCTGGACCAGGTTCTTGGCCTTGTCCCGGCCATGGAAAAAGTATGTCAGGATCAAGCCGATGGCGCCGATATAGATATGCCCGTATTGATGCCCCCCGACCATCCGGTAGATCGGACAAACATTGGCGCAGGCTCCGCAACGAACACACCGCAGCACCTGGGCGAACTTCGGGTCATGGGCCAGGGCGCGGCGGCCGTTATCCAGGAACACGATGTGCATTTCCTTTTTGCCCGTGGGGGAAGCCGCGCACTCATTGGGTCCGGTGATCCAGGTGACATAGGAGGTGATGGCCTGTCCGGTGGCGTTACGGGGCAGGGCCTTGATAATCCGCAGGGCATCGGACAGCGTCGGGGTAAGTTTGTCCAGCCCGACCAGGGCCACGTGCACACGGGGCAGGGTAGTGACCAGGCGGCCGTTTCCTTCGTTGGTGACGAGAGCGATGGTCCCGGTCCGGGCGATGGCGAAATTGGCCCCGGAGATACCCATATCGGCCGCGGCGAATTTCGGCCGGAGCTCCCGTCTGGCTACCTTGACCAGTCTTTCTATGTCCACGTCTTGTTTTTGCCTGGTCACCTCGCTGAACAGGTCCGCCACCTGGTAGCGGGACAGGTGAATGGCCGGCAAAACCATGTGAGTCGGGCCTTCATGGCGGAGCTGGATAATAAATTCGCCAAGATCCGTTTCGGTGACTTCATAGCCTCCGGCCTCCAGATGCCGGTTGAGTTGTGTTTCTTCGGACGTCATGGATTTTGATTTGACGATCTGCTTCACTCCGGCTGCGGCGGCAATCCCGGCGATGATCTGGTTGGCCTCTTCAGCGGTCCCGGCCAGATGTACCTTAGCCCCGGCTGCCTCCGCATTCTGTTTGAATTCGTCATACAGCTCGTCTAACCGCGAGATGGAGTCGTCCTTGGCCTGGGCGATTTACCGGATTAACCCGTCCACATCCATCCCGGCAAAGGCCTTGGCCCGGCCGGCCCGATAGGCCACGGCAAAGGAATCCATGGCCTGGCGTAAGAATTCGTTATCCAGGGCTTGCCGCAGTTCCTCCCGGTACTCTTTTACATCGCGCGCCGTCTGCATTATCTGTCCTCCCAGAGCAAGATGTGTAGTTCCAAGGGGCCGTGGCCACCCAGGGCCAAAACCCGTTCGATGTCGGCCGTCCGGCTGGCTCCGGTAATAAACGCGGTGTAACCGGGCCTCACCCGCATCATGGTCTCCAGCTCTGTTTCTAAGTCCGTGGAACTCTGCCTGAGCCTGGACTTGGGCAGTACCGCCACGTGGATTTCACTGATCATGGTGGCCAGGCGGACTTCTTCAGTATTGGAGTTTAAGACCAGAGTCCCGGTTTCGGCGATGCCGTAATCGATCACGGTCAAGCCGATATCTATCCCGGCCAGGTAGCCGCGGAGGCCGTCTTGGATCAGGCTTAACCCTTTGTTTCGGCAGAGCGTGTTCAGTTCCTGGTAATCTGCGGCGTCCAGCCCTGGGGCGGCAACGATTTTGTCTTGGCGCCGTTGGCATAGGTCACCAGCGGCAGGCGACAAAGGCGCTTCGCACCCGGCCAGGAGGAGTTGACAGGCCTCCTTGCGGTCGCAGAGATCAACCGTGTATTCAAAGGCCTGCCGGAGTTCGTTCACCTCCGCCACCACGGCCGAAACCGCCTGGGCCTTCTGGGTGAAATAGGTTACCAGTTCGTCCATGTTTGTCATAGTCCACCGCCTGATATTGGGGTAAGTTTTCTTGCAGGATTTTCTTCTATAATATGGAAAGTCGCGATGGGTCAGCGTCTATCTTTAAAGGTCTGACCAAGAACATTGCGGGCCGGCTTTGGCTTCCGGCATACAAAATGACGATCATGGTTAATAATTTTTAATATATCTCCGTGTTGGATGTTACCTGATTCATTCTCGGGTGGCGGGACCGCAGGCACTGCGTCAGGGAGAGTGCTCATCTCAAAAATTGGTCTTACCAATTACTATAAAGGAGGAT
>JADFYA010000389.1 GCA_015233285.1 Deltaproteobacteria bacterium
TGTTTTTCTGGTCCTGATGATTCCGTTTATCGGCCTGGTGGTCATTCCCGTGGCCGTGGTCGGGGGCACGCTCCTGATTAGAGACCTGGAAGCCCCGGTCGAGGACTAACGGGCCGGAAGGCTAATCCGGTTCTCATCTCTTGAGTCATAGAAAACGGCCAAGATCGACCATTGACCGGTAGTCACAAAGTGCAGGCAAGGGAGAAAATATGCAGGGCGCCCTAAAAGGCATCACGGTTTTAGACTTATCCAGACTCTTTCCCGGCCCCTACTGTTCCATGATCCTGGCTGATCACGGGGCCAGGGTTATCCAGCTCGAAGATCGCCGATTTGAGTACGAATGCAGATCATTACCTCTGAATGGCGTGAATCGGAACAAGGAGCATATGACCCTGAATTTGAAGCATGATCAGGGCAAGGAGATATTCTTCAAGCTGGTGGCCCAGGCCGATGTGGTGATGGAGGGCTTTCGGCCCGGGGTGACCACCCGGCTGGGGGTGGACTACGAATCAGTCAAAAAAGCAAAACCGGACATCATTTACTGCTCCATCACCGGTTATGGACAAACCGGCCCCTACCGGGACTGGGTCGGCCATGACGTGAACTATGTCGGTTACGGCGGGGTGCTGGGAATAAATGGCGAGAAGGACCGCCTCCCGGCTATTCCCGGCATTCAGGTGGCCGACATCTTTGGCGGCGGGATGAACGCCGCGACAGGGATATTAATGGCCCTGTATTGGCGGCAACGCACGGGGCAAGGGCAATATATCGACATCTCCATGATGGACGGAGTAGTGGCTACCCTCCCGGCGGCCATCGGGGCCAAATCCATGTTCGGCATCGCGCCTAAACGAGGGGATAGCCTACTGTCTCACCAATTCGCTTGCTATAACGTCTACCGGACTAAAGATGACAAATTCCTGAGCGTTGGGGCCGTGGAAAATCGATTTTGGCAAAAGCTATGTGATTATCTGGACATATCTGATTACGGACCTCTTCAGTACGACACCGGCCGGAATGAAGAGATTATCAGCCGGCTGCGTCGGATATTCGAAACCAAAACCAGAGACACCTGGCTCCATGAGCTTCAGGCGGGGGACTATTGCGTCGGGCCGGTGAACGAACTGGGCGAGCTTTATGAGGATCCCCAAGTCAAGGCCCGAGAGATGATTGTCCATGTGGGAGACGATACGTCTCAACAAACAGCTCTGGTGGGCATTCCGGTAAAGTTCTCGATCACGCCGGGTGCGATTCGGACCGCCCCCCCCGGTTTTGGTCAACATACTGAAAGTATTTTGCGTGAACTGGGCTATCCTGACCCGGATATCGCCCAACTGACTTCCGTTGGGGTGGTTTAAGCCCACCACCTGATACGCCGAAGGCGCTATATAATCTATCCCAGGGGTTTGGAAAACGCCGCCCTGGATAACGGCGCACGCCCAAGAGTCAATTCCGACCGTTCAAAGTATGGAACGCAACTGCGGCGATGAGCCGAAACAAACAACCCGCCCACAGCATATAGAGGTGGCTATGACGGCAACAAAGAAAAAAGTAATGATCATCGATGGCGACCCCACTCAGGTGGAGGCATTTAGGAAACTGCTGTCCGAGCACTATGACGTGACCATAGTGGCCACGCCGAAAGAGGCTATAGATAAAGCCAAGACAGAGGACTTCGACGTCATCGTCAATGGATATATTCTGCCCATGGTCACCGGCCCCGGCGGGATTAAGGAAGTTAGAACCTTAGATGCATTGATGTCTGAGGAAAAGGCAGCAATTTTGAAAAAAACGCGTAATGCCGTGCTCCGGGTGGAATCTGAATTTCAGACGGGCAAGTCAGCCATCGAGGAACTTTTGAGGCATTCGCAGGCCCAATTAGATAACATCCTGGCTCTGTTAAACGGACGAATTTTCCAATTAGAGACGGATAAGGCGCAACTTCAGCGAGACATCAACATTCTTAACGACGAGGTTAAAACAGTCTCCGTAGGCCAGGCCGAGGCCGAACAAAAAGCCAGAGATGCTCTAGCGGCCATGAATGAGGCCCAGAACAAGGCTGAAGTCGCGCTCCAGGATAAGGCGGAAATCGAAAAAAAGATGATGGCCGCGGTTGAGGCCAGGGCGCAAGCCGAAAGTCAGGTCAAAATCGCCCAGGCCGAGAAGACTGAAGCCGAAAAAAAGATGATGGCCGCGGTTGAGGCCAGAGCCCAGGCCGAGAGTCGGGTCGAAGTCGTCCAGGCCGAGAAAGTTCAATCAGATGAACTCAGGCAAGAGGCCCTGTCTAAGCAGATCGAGGCGGAAATGCAGGCCCAGGAGGCCCGCGACGCCATGGCCAAGGCTGAAGCCGAGTATATCTCGCTGCAGAAACGAACGATCAAAGAGATCGAATCCGTCACCAAAGAAACTAATGCGGCCTTAAACGACAAGACCAGGGTGGAAGAACAGAAAGAAGCGGCGTTACGGGAAAAAAAGGAGATCGAAAGAAGATTGGCGGTCGCCCTCAACGACAGGTCCCAGGCCGAACAGAAAGCCGACATGATTTCAAAAGAAAAGGACCGGGTCCAAAAAGATCTGGACGCGGCATTGGCCAAAAAGGTCGAGATGGACAGAAGCGTCCAGAGTTTCCAGAGCGTCAAGGTCAAGCTGGAGCACGACCTGATTGAGCAACAAACCCGGGCCGCCCGGGATGTGGAAATCTTTAAAAGGGAAATAAACAATCTGAATAGCGAACTGCGTAAACTGATGACGGCGGCCGACAGAGCTACCAGCGAAAAAGCCGAGGCCGTGCAAAAGGCTGGGATAGCCCTTAAAGAGAAAACCGTGGTTGAAAAGAAACTAGCCACGGTGTTGACTGCCCTAGATGAGGCAGAAAGAACGGTCGCCGTGGCCGAAGAGAAAGCCAAAAAGCATACGGAAGCTCTCACCAATCAGGTAGCCCTGCTCAAGAACGAGCTGGAAAAGGCCGTTACCATGGCTGAATCGGCCTTCAAGGAAAAGATGACGGCTGAGGAAAAACTGGCCACCATCCAGAAAAGATGGGAACAATACATGGCCAGTAGATAATATAAAACAGCTCTTCTATCCAGACCGATTGATTCACTGGGGTTTTTTTGAATCTGCCCAAAGAAGACCGAAAATTACAGAGAAACAAGGTGGAATTCAAGCGGCCCACTTGCTATTGACCCGAAAAAACCATAAACTGTTATTGCTTTGTACCATTATCGGTGATAAGTTACAAATGATCGGTGCGAGCCAACTGGACACGCAATTTCGGCATCCCAAACAGCCATCAATGACAAAATAAGGAGACAGAGGAATATGGAGCTTGACGGTATACAAAAGCGAATAGACGCAATGAAAAGTCACCTGACTGAAGACTCTCCGTTTATGGGAAATCCAGGCGAAGCCAAGATTGACCGGCAGGTCGAAAAAGCGGTGGAAGCATCCCATAAGGCGGTTGTGGCCACCGAAAAAGAGATCGGAGAAGACGCCGAAAAACCAAAGGGACCAGTGGGATTGGATATCGGCACCAGCTTTATCGTGGCGGCTCAAAACAAGCTCAACTATATTCATTCAGTCAAGCAAGCCAATGCTTTCTTTACGGTGCCCAAATCAAAATTCGCCAAATCAATTCTTAACAAAAACGAAGTCCTCTACTATGAACAAGGCGA
>JADFYA010000038.1 GCA_015233285.1 Deltaproteobacteria bacterium
GGTCTTTTTCCCGATTGGGCCTGGTGTTGGCCGGTAAACAGGAGGATTATCTATAACCGGGCCTCGGTCAATGCCGCGGGTAAGCCGTTGGCTCCCAACAAGAATATCCTGGAATGGAAAGACGGCAAGTGGGTGGGCGATGTTCCGGATGGCCCCTGGCCGCCGCTGGACCAAAAAGATAAAGGAAGACTGCCGTTCATCATGAAGACCGACGGGGTGGCGGCCATTTTCGGCCCCGGCCTGGTTGACGGGCCTTTCCCCGAGCACTACGAGCCATTGGAATGCCCGGTGGAAAAGAACGAGATGTCCGCCCAGCGGATTAACCCGGTGGCTCCCATCTACGGCACAGCCGCGGACACCTATACCACCTGTGATCCGCGTTATCCATTTGTTTGCAGTACCTACCGGGTCACGGAACATTGGCAGACCGGGGTCATGACCAGATGGCAGCCCTGGCTGTTGGAAACTCAACCGCAAATGTTCGTGGAAATGAGTGAGGAACTGGCCAAACTCCTGGAAATTAAAAATGGCGACCCGTGCATCGTGTCTTCACCCCGTGGTCAGGTGGAGGCGGCGGCTATCGTGACTAAGCGCCTGAGACCATTTATAATCCAGGGGACGACTATCCATCAGGTGGGGATACCCTGGTGTTACGGTTGGGTCCATCCCAAGAACGGCGGCGATTCGGCCAATTTGTTGACCCCCTCCACGGGTGATCCCAATACCCGGATCCCGGAGAGCAAGGCCTTTATGGTCAATGTGGTCAAGAAAGGGGGGAAATAAGCCATGGATGGAAAGAGCTTCTTGATCGACACCACCAAGTGCACCGCCTGCCGCGGTTGTCAGATCGCATGCAAGGAATGGAATAAACTGCCCGCCGGCGAGACCAAACAAACGGGCACATTCCAAAACCCTCCGGATCTGAACGCCTCCACCTACCGGTTGGTTCGTTTCCAGGAATATCCGTCGGAAAAGAACTATATGGTCTGGTATTTTTTCACCGAGGCCTGCCGGCACTGCATGTCGCCCCCGTGCAAGACCGAGGCGGATAAGTATGTGAAGGACTGTATTACCGTAGACAAAAACGGCGGCGTCCAGTTTAATGAGAAAACAAAAGAGTTAGGCGCCAATGCCGAAAAAGTCAAAGCTGGATGCCCCTATAACATCCCGCGCTTAAATGAGGCGACCAAGGCCCTGGTCAAATGTCACATGTGCTACATGCGGGTAGATGCCGGGCTGCTGCCGGCCTGCGTCAAATCGTGCCCGACGGGGGCCTTGAACTTTGGTGAACGGAATGACATCCTGAAGCTGGCTCAAACCCGGCTGGCCGAGGCCAAAAAGAAATTCGGGGACAAGGCCGAACTCATCAACCCCGATGAGGTCCGGGCCATCTTCCTGGTCGCGGATACCCCGGCTAAGTATTGCGAATTCGCCACATACTAATTCATGATTTATCACCAGGGAGTCCTTCGGGGCTCCCTTCTTGATTTACCGGTGCAAGTATGATAAGTGAAGATGAATAGATCGATTAGCTTGATCTAACATACGAACGATAGAATCCTCCGAGAGTCCGTATGGAGAAGTATCTCGAAAATAGTTAATACATCGACTGGATGCATCCTGTGGTCAGAGACAAGGCGGTCGAACTGTCTGATGGCTGTACTGCGGTTGAAACCAGGGACGTCCGGTCTTCACTGGATGGCCTGTTCAGGATGCCTGGATGAAAAACCTGGAATGTCGACGAGGTCAAAGCTGCGTATCCGCACATCCTGATATCTTGTTTTCGCTAAAATAAAGTGAGGAAAAAAATGACCGAGACCACCCAGCCAAAACTGAACGCCTATGAGATTTCCGCCTGGATCATCTCGGCCGCGGCCCTGCTGCTCGTATTCAGATTACATCTGCTGTCGGCCCTGCTGTCCGGTCTGTTGGTGTATGAGCTGGTTCATATTACCGCCCCCTTGCTCCGCCTCAGCCGGCTGAGCCACAACCGGGCCAAGCTGATTGTCGTGGGGTTGCTGGCCGCACTTATCGTGACCTTGTTCGTCCTGTTGATTTGGGGGATGGCTCTCTTTTTTAGGAGTGAGACTAACAGCATATCAGCTTTATTCAAAAAAATGGCCGAGATCATTGAAGGAGCGCGTGACAGATTGCCCGACTGGTTGGCCGTATATCTGCCGGAGGGCGCTGAAAAGCTCAGGGAGGGAATAGTCCATTGGTTGCGGGGACACGCCAGGGGTTTACAAGAGGCGGGCAAGGAAGCCGGAATGGTCATGGTGCATATCCTCATCGGCATGATCTTGGGGGCGATCATTTCTTTCCGGGAGGCCGTCCCGACACAAGAATATCGTCCGTTGGCCGGAGCGTTGGCTCGTCGGGCCAGGCTCCTTAGTGACGCTTTTCGGGCCATCGTGTTCGCTCAGGTGCGCATTTCGGCGCTCAATACTATTTTTGCCTGGCTTTATCTGGGAGTAGCGCTGCCATTGTTCGGGGTTCACTTGCCGTTAGTCAAAACCATGGTGGCCATAACCTTCCTGGCCGGTTTGCTGCCGGTCATAGGCAATCTTATCTCCAATGCCATCATCGTCGTGATCAGCTTGAGTTATTCATTGTCCGTTTCCGGCGCTTCGTTCCTTTTTCTCGTGGTGGTCCATAAGCTTGAATATTTCTTGAACGCCCACATTGTCGGGAGTCGGATTCATGCCCGAACATGGGAATTGCTTCTGGCCATACTGATCATGGATGCCGCCTTCGGGATGGCCGGAGTGATTGCAGCCCCGGTCTATTATGCTTACATAAAAAGTGAGTTGACCGAAAAGGGATTTGTCTAGCGGTAAGAATAGATTCCGGACATACTGATCCGATTTATCGGGGGCAGGAAAAAACATATTGTTTATGCGGGAAATTTTTTGAACCGGATTTAAGAAATATGGAGCTACGCCCCATGCCGTCTACTGAACTCGATGCCCTATCTTCAAAGGTCGAGGCCGTCAAGGCCCGCTGGCCGATCTATAACGAAATTGCCGACTGGCTGGTGTCACTTATAACCGACACCATTCATGCCCAGGACAGGTTGCTCCTTCCCGAAATTAAGTTGGATCTGGATCAGGTCAATCAGAACCTGGCCAAAGGAGTGTCCGTGTACCAGCCGGAAGATCTACCGGTGGACTTAGACAGCGTTTTGGGCATGTGCGCCAGGTTGGCCGAGAAGGTGGCTGCCCGGCAGGGACAAGGCGCGGCCCGCTTGACTGAATTGTTGAATGGTTCGGCTGAGCCTATCTCGGAGTTGATTAAGGCCCTGGTTCGATCGGATCATGACCGGCTCACGGCTACGGCCGAGCACTGCCGGGCCTCTCAGGATGCCTTGAAGCTGATGCTTAAGCTGGCCCTCAGGCCGTCCCTGCGGAGGTTGTCTGAGGCGGTTGTCGCCCAGGTCGATCTGAGCCAGTGGCGCTATGGACATTGTCCCGTATGCGGATCAGCTCCACTGGTGGCCGAACTGGCGGTGGAGACGGGAGCCAGACGGCTTCACTGCGGATTATGCGAGACTGCCTGGGCCTACCCCCGGTTGCGTTGCCCCTTTTGCGAAAATGAAGACACAGATCAACTTAGCTACACCTGCACCAAGGAAGACAGGGGCTTACGCCTGGATACTTGTGCTCGTTGCGGGCAATCTCTGAAATGTGTGGACCTGCGGCACGCGCCCGGACCGGTCATTCCGTTGCTGGATGATTTGATCACCACCCATTTGGTTTATACCCTGGCCGGGATGGAGGTGGCCCAAAACCAATGCTGAAACCAACCATCTTATTCATTCTATTATTGATGATCCCGACAGTCCCGGCCTGGTCTGACGTTACCGCGCTGGCAAAAGGCGCCGCTTTTCCGGAACTGACCTTGCCCCAACCCAAGTCTGAGACAGCCGCGGCTTACCTGGGCATTGATCACGCGGCTAAAACTTTTCCCCTGGCCGGCATCAAGGCCAAGGTCTTGATTATCGAAGCCTTCAGTATGTATTGTCCCTATTGCCAAAAAGAGGCGCCGCTGGTAAACAAACTCTATGAGCTGTTTCAGGGTTTGGATTTGGCTGAGAAGGTGAAAATCATCGGACTGGGCGTGGGCAATTCCGACTATGAGATTCAAGTTTTCAGAGAAAAATATGCCATCGCCTTTCCCTTGTTCCCGGACAAAAGCTTTGCCATACATAAGTTGCTGGGCGAGGTCCGGACCCCGTATTTTTGGGTTCTCCGGTTGGACGGGCAAGGCGGAAGCCGGGTCGTTTATTCAAAGTTGGGCGGGATCACTGATGTGGCCGGTTTTTTGAAACTTATTCGACAGGAATTGGGTCTTAAATAGGAGGTGGTGATGAATGGATTCGGCCGGATTCGGTCTATCGCCGCGGTAATCTGCAACCTGATCATTTGCCTGGTAGTCATCTCCTCGGCCCAGGGTCAGGACTTGCGGGACGGGATATATGAAGTGGGGAAGTTGAAACCAATGGATAGCCGGCTAAAAGTCAAAGTGGGCGATGTCGCCCCAGACTTCACCTTACCCGCTGTTGCCGGTGACAAGATCTACTTAAGCCGATTCAGGGGCCGGAACGTGGTGTTGTCCTTTGTCCCGGCCGCCTGGACACCGGTTTGTTCCGATCAGTGGCCCGGCTACAACATCGCTAAGGACCTCTTCGATAAACACCAGGCCGTCCTGCTGGGCATTACCGTGGACAACATTCCGACACTCTATGCCTGGACCAAGGCCATGGGCCGGTTATGGTTCCCGGTGTTATCCGATTTTTGGCCCCACGGGGCCGTGGCCGATAAGTACGGCGTACTGCGATTAGACGGTATGACCGAGCGGGCCTTGTTCGTGATCGACAAAAAGGGCGTTATCCGGTACATCGACGTACACGACATCAACGTCCGACCCGATCTGGGCGTCCTGGCCGAGGAAATGGATAAACTCCCCCATGACTAACTCCGAAGACATCCAATTGCCTTGGGGACAGGATACGTTGGATTGTCGAAAGGCAGCATCACCTATGCCCACCGTAGAGATTCGGGTCATGGGCGCTGAAGCGGTTAAAAACCGTGCCGACGTCTATACCTTTGCTTTTTCCTTTCTCCCGAATACGGCACAGATGGTGTAAAAGAGTTTTTCTTTCAATTCTTCCGGCTTTTCCCAGATGATATGAGGAAGCATTTGAGTGTCGAAATGTATTGTTTCTCCTTTTTTTGCACAGAAAATAACCGGCCTGTTTATTGCCATTGCATAGCCTGCCTCGAAATAAACGTTTGGTTTTTCCCCAGTGACTTCAGCGACTACAAACTTTGAGTTCTTGATCTCTGCAATCATTTTGGCATCGATCCGTTCAATATGGGGTTCTTTATCTATCCGATAGGATTTGTATCCTGCTTCTTCGATGGCTGGCTTTATGCCGTGCTCATAGGCGGCGTTCATCTTGCCATCGAACCACATAGCCACAAAGACTTGAACGATGTCAGGGTAGATACCGTGGTGATAGATATATTCCCATCCTTTGTCGCTGATCTTAAGACGTCGAGTGTTTCCCCGCGAGTCACCTGATAATGCAATAAGATCCTGTTCATTTAACTTATTGAGGTGGATTTCAAATTCTTCTGGGTTTAAAGCCCAGGCCAGAGGAAAGTCAATATTCAGATCAATGGCGACTTGGGCGCCACGAAAAGGGGTTCTCCTCTTAATCGTCTCCATTAGTAGAAGCTGTTTTTCATCGTTATTATAACTGGGTAATGAATCCAAGATAGTATAAATGTTTTTCATTTCAATTAGCCGTGTCGGGCGGCAACGTTCTTTCTCACCTCTGATCCAGGCTGAAAGCTTCGGACCGTCTCCCCTTCTTTTGGCCTCTTTCAGGGCAAACTTTTCGATGTAGAAATCGCCGCATCGCATGCAGATTACTTCAAATGCGCCGCCTGTATCTTTTAAGGAAATCTTTGCCTCAGGCCAATCACATAATGGGCATTTACCGTTCATATCTCTTGTCCTTCTGTATCCTCGTTCAATCCTTCTTCACCAGAAAATAAATCCGTCCCAGTTGCTTCTCATACCCGGCGGAGAATTCGGCTTCCGGGCCATGGCCGAAGAAGATGTCCACCCGGCCGGGGCCCTTGATGGCGCCGCCGGTATCCTGGTTCAGGACGAAGCGGGAGAACTTGATCCATTCCTTGACCTGATAATTGGCGTCGGGGAGGGGCCGCTCCGTCTGAACGAAGGCCAGGGCGCCGCAGGGGAAGACGCGCTGGTCGGTGGCCACGGACCGGTTGGGCGTCACCGGGACCTGGAGATTGCCCAGAGGGCCTTGGGTGACCTGGCGGAAAAAGACGTAGCTCGGATTATAATTGAGGATGCGTTCCCGTTGCTCGGGATGCCGGGCCAGGTAGGACTTGATGGCCTGCATGGACATGTCTTCCTTGGCTATGAGGTTTTCCTGAATCAGTAAGGTGCCGACGCTGCGGTAGGGCCGGCCGTTGGCCACGTCATAATTGACCCGGATGGTCTGGCCGTTATCCAGTTCTATTTTGCCTGAACCCTGAACATGGAGAAAGAAGACATCCACGGGATCAGTGACGTAAGCCAGTTCATACCCGCGCCCCTGGAGGACACCTTTATTATCGATCTCATCCCGTGAATAGTAGGGCATGAAATCGCTGCCGACGCATCGGCCGATAATCTTTTGCCCAGTGTTGGCGTTGTTGAACCGGCTCAAATCCACCACCACCAAATCAGCCGGCCGGCGGTAGATAGGGCAGGGGTACCGTTGGGATTTGGTCAGACTACCTTTGAGGGTCGACTCGAAATAGCCGGTGAACAGCACTCCCCCACGATCTTTATCCCCCGGTGATTGGTAGATAAGGAACTCGTCTTTGATGATCTGAGGCCACTGGCTGCGGGGTCTGGTGATCACCTGGCTGAAATATTCCAATGACCTGATCAGTCTTTCCGCAGAGTAGACATCGGGACCAAAGGTGAATTGCTTGTCCTTGGGTAAGCGGCGGTAATAGGCCAGACTGTGGTCGATGGCTTCGGAGAGTGAGGCGATGTCCATATCGTCTTGAATGTCGGGGTAGTCCTGAGGGTCTAACCTGATCAGTCCGGTTTCTTCCCGGGCCGGGACAATTTCTTCTCGGACCTGTCCGGCCTCTTCCCGTGGCGGTATAGGTCGCGGCTTTTTCTGACAACCCCCGAGGCAGATCAACCCGGACGTTGTAAACAATAAGCAGAGAATGAGGATAATCGTTTGATAGGATGGCTGCGATCCGGCGAATCTCGCCGCCCCCTGGGAAGGATTCTTCAGTAAATGAGTTAGCAAGAAGCGGCCTCTTCGTTAGTCTGTTGGAGTCATGTCTTTTCCGGCCGGATGGACGGAATATCATTCAGTTTTGATTGAAAAGTAGCCAGGTCGGCGGCCTTGACGGCGGCCATAAAGAGCTCTTTGAGGATATCCCGGTTGTCTATTTTATCAATTGCCGCCAAGACGTCTTGAGGAAACGGTCCAAAACGGGCGGATAGGAGATCTATAAGCCTTTCCCTGGCCTCCACTATCCGGCCTTCTTCTATGCCTTCCTTTTTCCCTTCCTTTCGGCCTTCCTTTCGGCCTTTTTGGACGCCCATCCGCAAAATATCTTTACCGGCGGCGGTTTGGGCCAGATCAAAGTTCAGCATAGTTATAACCTCCTTTCGGGTGATCCCACGAAACCTGTTAAGCAAGAACAGGCCCAGGAGATCTAAAATATTTTTTGAGTCTTCCTTGGGATAAACCTCCCGGACCAGCTTACCCCAAATTTCAACTTTGACAAACAAATCATTTTTTGGGGTATTTTCCGGCAGGGTGTAGGGGGCTAATATGACCAGCCGGGGATCGATGTCCCGCAGTTCCTCTTCTGTAAAATCTTCAAGAATTATCTCTTTGGGCCGGCCCTGACAGATCGGATGTTCCGGGCTGGTTAGCCCGTGCAAGGGCAGGGCGGCGTCACGAAAGGCCCGCCTGGTATATATAATGCTGAGGAAAAAAGGCCCGCGATGTTTCTTCTGGGTGCAATATAACAAGCCTGCGGCAAGTAGACGATAGCGGATGAAAGGGTCGGCATAACCCTGGAACTCCAGGAAAACCAAATTATCCTGGCCAGACAAAGGGGTGGCCACGATATCCGGGGAGACCTTCTTGACCTTGAGGGTTTCGGCCCTCAGCTTGTAAGGGTGTCCGTAGGTAACGCCGACCAGCCTCAGCACGGCGTCGCCTGCAGCTTGCATCAACTGGTAGAAGGCCTCATCAGAGCCCCGTGTGCCCGACTTTTCCATTGACCACGCTTTGGCTAGTGCCTTGACATCATCATGATTCATCCGTTGGCGCCGAAGAGTTGATCTCCTGACGCACCATTTGCCTCCAGTCTAGATTATCATGACAGGCGGTTAATATCAATGAAATTTCTTTATTTGGTGCAGGCCGTTGGGATAGAGGAAGGAAAATGTCAACCGGCGTGAAGCAGCCTGATTCGTCTTGTATTATTCGTGTAGTTATGATATATCATCAAAAAAGTTATCACCTCCGCCAAACCTATAGAGCCGTACTTGAATGATGACGACAGCAAAAATCAAACTCGGTGAAGTCCGGCCGCACCCTGCTGTCACCGGAGTGATTCTGTCCGGTGGCTTGAACACCCGGATGGGGGTGAATAAAGCTTTTATCCCCATTCTAGGTCGCCGGATTGTGGACTTGCTCCTCCAGGTCATGACGCCGTGTTTTAAAGAGATGATGTTGATCACCAATGCCCCGCAGGATTATCTGGACCTGGACCTGATGCTGGTGACCGATGTGCAGAAGGGCCTGGGCCCCTTTGGCGGGTTGCTGACGGCCCTCCATTATTTAGAGACACCCTACCTGTTTATCACCGCCTGCGACACCCCGTTCCTTAATCCCAGATTGATCCAAGGCTTGTTGACTCGTCTACCACAAGGTGGGGATATCATTATTCCGGCCACACCGGAGGGATACCAGCCGTTGATGGCTCTATATTCCAAACGCTGCCTGAAGGTGGTGGAAGATTTTGTCAAATCCGGACGGCGGAAAATATATGAGATATTTCCTTATGTCAAAACGGTCAAAGTCGAGCCGCCGGAGCTAGACGTGATGGATAGCCAGAGGTACTCCTTTTTCAATCTCAATACACCTGAAGATGTCGTCGAGGCCCAACGAGTGGCCCTGGAGGCGGCTCCGTGGCTGTGGTAAAAACTCCCGGCCAATCGCAATTGTGTGGTTTTTCACACACGGCGTTGTTGGGATAGGGACCGGCAGAATATAACGGCCAGTTATTACATGATATAATTTATGCACAATAACATTATGATAAAACAATAAGTTGCCTTGTAGGATATCCACCCGGATTTATTTTATGGAATATAAGCTAAACATTGTCATATATTAGATTTAATGACCAGGATGTGCCATTAATACCGGTATACAACTTGCATGTTTCCAAAGCAGTCAGTCATATGGTGATGTTGTTCTATCTCGAATTGGTTTTATCTCCGCCAGGGACCCGGCGATTTCCTACTTCGCCAAATCACCAAACGGAATTTTAACATCGACCTCCATCTAAGGTAGCTCAAATGGATCTTTTGCAAAGAACGGTTGACCGCAAAATTTCAGTCAGCGGCATCGGACTGCACTCAGGGCAACAAGTCAATATGACCATTATGCCGGCCCCGGCCGACGCCGGTATTACCTTTGTCCGGAGCGATCTAAAGGATCACCCCGAGATTAAAGCCAATATCGAAAATGTGCATTCCACGGAGTTGGCTACCACGTTGTCGGCTAACGGTTGCCGGATATCCACTATCGAGCATCTCATGGCCGCCTTTTTCGGCCTGGGGGTAAACAACGCGGTGGTGGAAGTGGATTCGCCGGAAGTGCCGATCATGGATGGCAGCGCCGATCCTTTTGTTAATCTGTTGAAGCAGGCCGGCATCCGGGTTCTTGATGAAATCAATAAAGTCGTGGTGGTGACCGAACCTATCTGCGTTACCGACGGGGACAAAGTGATTCGCCTCGAACCTTCAGATGGTTTCAAGATCAGTTGCACTATCGATTTTGAACACCCTCTCTTGTCCAACCAGTCTTTTTGCATGGATTTTTCCGACGAAGCTTTTATGAATGAGATCGGCCCGGCCCGGACCTTTGGATTTCTTAAGGATGTGACTATGCTGCAGGCTAATGGGTTGGCTAAAGGCGCGTCCTTAGATAATGCCATCGCCATTGACGAGGATAGTGTGCTGAATCCTGACGGGCTTCGTTATGAAAACGAGTTTGTCCGGCATAAGATATTGGATTGTATCGGTGACTTGTCTCTGCTTGGCTACCCGGTGATCGGACATTTTATCGCTCATAAGTCCGGACACGCTCTTCATCACCGACTGGTTACGCAACTCATGTCGCAACCGTCGGCCTGGCGTTTAGCCGAGGCTACTGAATTTGCCGATATCTCCAGCCCCGACTGGAATTTTTCGCCGTTAAGCGCTTTGCACGCGGCGGCTTGATTAACCCTCGCCGGACCGGGTCAAGGACGTTTTTGTCAAGGCTGACAATCTGTCGGGATGGCATGGTCGGTCACGGCCAGGTAGCGTTTCTTGACCTCCTCATCTTTTTCCAATTCCTCAATCAAACCGTGGTATTTGATCTGACCGTTGTCTATAATGTAAGCCCGGTCGGAATGGGCTAGGGCGAATTTAACATTTTGCTCGGACAGCAACACCGTCATTCCTTCCTGCTTCATCACATCAATGAAATCTCCCAGTGTCTTAACTACCAGCGGGGCCAGTCCTTCCGACGGTTCGTCAAGCAGGATCAGATCGGGGTTGCCCATTAAGGCGCGGGAGATGGTCAGCATCTGTTGCTCGCCTCCGCTCAAATTCCCCCCCGGCCGATTCGCCATTTCCTCAAGTTTAGGAAAAAATTTGTAGATCCGTTCATAGGTCCATTTAATGTGTTTGCCTTTGCGCCCCACATCCAGGTTGGCCTTGACCGTGAGGTCCGGAAAAATCCGCCGATCCTCCGGGACAAAGCCTATTCCTAACCGGGCAATCTTGTATGGCGGCCATTTGGTGATATTGCAATCTTTAAATGTAACCGAACCGGTCTGAGACGGCGTAAGTCCCATGATGCTGCGCATGGTGGTGGTTTTACCCGCCCCGTTTCGGCCCAGCAGGACAACTACTTCACCCTGGGCCACGTCAAGTGACACATCAAACAGGATGTGGCTCAACCCATAATAAGTATTTATTTGATCGACCACCAGTCTCATCGTCGGCGCCTGGGAGTAAGGTCAACAAGCTGCGTCCATCATAGGGTTTTCACCCAAATAGACTTCGATCACCTTCAGGTTGTTTGAGATTTCCTTGGGTGTGCCTTCAGCCAATAGATTGCCGTAACACAGAACCCGAATTTTTTGAGATATGCCGAAAACTATGTCCATGTCGTGCTCAATGAACACCATGGTTACTTTCAACCGTTCCCACAGGTCCTTGACTAAGGCCACGGTTTGCCACCTTTCATCAGGACTCATTCCGGCGGTCGGCTCATCGAGCAGCAGCAACCGCGGCTCCAGGGCCAGGGCCACGGCAATATCAAGCAGTTTTTGATTACCATGGGCCAGGGTTCCGCTCAAGCGTTGAGCCATGTCCGTCAATCCGACACTGTCGAGAATTTCATAAGCCCGCTGGTGAATCTGGGTTAACTTCTTGTATGGCGTTCTAAAATTAAGGTTGCCTTCCTGCCGGGTGATGCAGGCGGACACCACATTTTCCAGCACCGTCATTTTTGGAAAAATATTGGTTCGTTGAAAGGCGCGAGCCAAACCCAATCTGACTGTTTTGAATGGTTGCAGCCCGGCGATGTTTTGCCCGTCAAAAATGATTTTTCCCGAATCCGGAACATGGTAGCCGGTGATGAGGTTGAACAAGGTCGTCTTGCCTGCACCGTTGGGGCCGATAATGGCGCTCAATTCCCCTTCGGCGACGCTGAAACTTAAATCTTCAATAACCATCCGGCCGCTAAATGACTTAGACAGATTTTCAACTCGGAGAATGTCAGCCGCCATGAAACGTCACCATCTTTCTGAAGAATGACCGAACACGCCAACGGGAAGTTCTTCAATCATTTTTTTTCTTAATTATTTTTTGAACCAACCCGATTAACCCACCGGGGGCGAACAAGACCATAACCAACAGGATCAGGCCCAGGATAATCGCCCAGTACTCGACCAGTCCCTTATGGGCCTGCTGGAGAATGATTCTAAGGCACATCAAGAAAGCCGACCCCACGGTCGGACCCATGAGTGAATACATCCCACCCACCAAACAGGCCAGGATAGGCTCGGCTGATCTGCTCCAGTGCAGGAACTCGGTTTGGGCAAAGCGGTTCAATTGGGCGAACAACCCGCCGGCCAATCCGGCAAAAGCACCGGCGATGATAAAATTGAGCCACTGATAAAATCTAACGTTGATTCCGATGAATTTGGCCCGGTCCATATTTTCCCGGATAGTCCGGATGGTCAGGCCAAAGGAAGAATTGACCAGCATCCGCATCAGCCAGACACAAATCAAGAAAATGACCAGGCATAACAGATAAAAATTAGTTGGGTTCAGGAAATCCGGCCGGGGTACGCCGTGGAGGCCGTCGTCCCCACCCGTGAAGGTGTACCATTGAAAGGCAACCATATATAGGAGTTGGCTAAAGGCCAGAGTCAAGATAGAAAAGTAGAGTCCGGTCAGGCGGACACAGAACCACCCAATGATGACGGCAGCCAGCGCGGCCATCAACGGCGCCGCAGTCAAGGCTAAAAAAAGAGGTGCGCCCGCTTTTTTCATCAGCAAAGCCACCGTATACGCGCCCACCCCGAAAAACGCGGCGTGCCCGAAACTGACCATGCCGCCAAAGCCCAGAATGAGGTTTAAACTCATGGCGAACAGGCTCATGATGATTATTTCAGTGGTCACCCAAATCCAGTACACCCCGGTCCGGCCCATATGGGCCAAGACAAAGGGCAAGATAAAACACATAACGATTAGCAACGCTCCGGCCACCCGGTGACTGGTTTTGGTCTCCGGTTGATGAATTTTAATTTCTGGAGTTGGCGTTATGTTTAACATGATGCTCTTGTTAAGATAGTTTGATGCCGGGTGCCGACATCTTTAAAAAAATAATGCAGAAATAGTCTAGGCGTCCTTTATGGCTCTTTCTGCGTCTTCAGCGTTCTGCTTATTAGTCTCCTACCGTTCCGGCTTGCCAAAAAATCCCCAGGGCCTCCAAATAAGCACCAGAGCCATGATCACGTAAGGAAACACCAGGGCCCACCGGCCAAACGGCAACTGAAAGAAAGTCACTCCCAACCCAATGATCAAAGAACCCAACAGGGCGCCGCCAATACTGCCCAGCCCTCCGATGACCACCACGGCAAAGGACTCGATGATCTTTTCCATCCCAATGCCAAGATCGATATTGGCCAGGGCCGCCATCAAAACCCCGCCGAGCCCGGCCAGCCAACACCCCAGCATGAATGTTGAGGTCATGACCCAGGAGACGTTCACACCCAGCGCGCCCAGGGTATCCGGGAAAGTCACGGCAGCTCTAATCAGATTTCCCGCCCTGGTCCGATGCAGCAGCCACCACAATCCCAGGGCGATGACCGGGCCCATAAACATAATAAAGACATTATAGGTGGGTAAGGCCAGGCCAAAGATATCCACCGAGCCGGCCAGGATCTCGGGCCGGGGGACATTGCGTGGGTTACCCCCCCAAACAACCCGGACCAAATCGTCTAAAATCAGGACCAAGGCGTAAGTCAGGAGTAGTTGAAGCAAGTGTTCTTGCCGATAAACCCGGCGAAACAAGCTGATTTCAAGGACGAAACCCAAGATGGCGATAGCCGGCGGGACGATTAAAAGCAGCAGGAGAAAATTGAAAATAGATCCTCCGCTGACCAGGGAGCTGATGGAAAAGGCCAAAAAAGCCCCGATCATGTATAGCGACCCGTGGGCGAAATTGATCACCCGCAGCACGCCGAAAACCAGACTCAGGCCGGAGGCGATGATAAACAAGAGCATCCCCTGACTTAAGCCGTTTATGGTCATAAACACGAAGTATTCTAAGTTCATAGTTTCTTCGGAATATTAGTAAATTTTCTTGGTGTCGCCGATCCTCGGGCATCAGGGGAGGACCGGCGACCTAATCAAGCCTACTTCTTACCCGCCCTCAATGCCTTCACTTCATCCACGGACAGCATGACCTTATCCGCCGGGATAGCCACCACGTCTTTCATGATCAGATGGTCTTTATACTTGGCGTCCTTGGTTGTCACGCCGACGTATATACCCACGTTGGCCATGTGATCCTCAGGACGAATGAAGAGATCCCCGCGTAATGACTTAAATTTTAATCCATCTAAAACCTTAACCACTTTCTCGGAATCAGCGGTTCCGGCCTTCTTGATGGCTTCGGCTAAAGCGATCATTCCATCATAGGCCATAATCGCCCAATCAGCCGGGTATTCCTTGTTCTTATCATAATATTTTTGGACAAAGGCTTTCATTTCAGGTGTATCTACGGCATAAAAGGGGCATCGGGCATAACCGACCAGTCCTTCGGGCATATCGTTGCCTGTGGCCCGCAACAAATCTAAGTCGAATAAACCGGAGAAGGTGGCTTTCTTAAATAGCCCATAAGGTTTGGCTTGTTTAATAAATGTGCTTAAACCGCCGCCCCAGAAACTACTATAAACCGCCTCGGGATTTTTGGCCATTAAGGTGGGGATGAAGGGCGAGTAATTAGTTTCGCCTAATTTGACCCAAACCGTCTCCACAATTTTGGCATCTGGTTTAAGCGCAGCCATCTTTTTGACAAAAGCATTGTACTGGTCATGGCCATAGGCATAATCCGGGCCGATATAACCGTAATTTTTAGCTTGACGTCCGGCCAGAGCCACGGCCATGCCGCGGCCTTCGATTCCGGTAGTGGGCACGACCTGAAACATATACGGCTGGAAATCAGTCGTGGTCAAGGCTTCGGCATTAGAAGTATGAAAATAAATAATCTTCTTATATTCAAGGGCTACCTTGGTTACCGCCAGGGCCACCGCACTGCTGGTCGGGCCGATCAGAAAATCACATTTTTCACTTAAGATGAGTTCTCTGGCCATGTTGGCCCCAATGTCGGGTTTTAGCTGGGCATCACGGACGACTAATTCCAACTTCCGGCCCAGGATGCCTCCTTTGGCGTTGACTTCCTCGATAAACAGTTCTATGCCCGCCTTTTGGGATTTAAAGAAGGTGG
>JADFYA010000390.1 GCA_015233285.1 Deltaproteobacteria bacterium
GGGTATTACATGGTATTTTGTATAGTCGCCGCCCCTACCCAGGGCGTTGCCCTGGGCTAACCTAGAGCGCCCTTTCAGGGCTTAATCGGAATAGACTATTTATTAGAATAGGATCCGATGACCTTGCCCTTAAGTCAATGACATTGAGTTACCCGTTGCGCTATCCTGGTCGGGAAACTTTATCTTATCGTAAATTTCTTCCAATGACAAGCTACAACCGATTGAATCCAACTGGATAGTCCCGTCTAAGCCGTCAACTTCGGACAGTAGCCACTGTTTCCCTTGCCGGACATAATGCTCGACACACACCTTGTCCTGAGCGATGAGGACATATTCTGTGAGCGAGGGAAGCCGGCGGCAATGGGCGAATTTTGCACCGCGGTCGTAGGCTTCGGTCGAGTCTGACAACACTTCCACAATCACCATGGGATTAAGCAACGTGTCCATATGGTTGTCTTCAAAGTCCGGTTCTCCGCAGAGGGCCGCCACGTCCGGGTAAGTGTACAAGCCGGTGGCGCTGACTTTGACCCGCATGTCATTGACATAGGCGACATAAGGACGTCCCTTGAGTTGCCCGCCCAGTGCAACGGCCAGATTGAACGTGATTTGGTTGTGCCGACGGCTAGCCCCGGCCATGGCCAGGATGTGACCATTGACATATTCACTCTTTTGCACCGCCTCGCATTCCAGAGCCAGGTATTGCTCCGGGGTGTATTTTGATTGAGCCCGGGGTTCCATATCGCATGCCTTTCCTCTTGTGTAATCTACCGGATACCCTGCCGTCACTTGATCATAGGCGGACCGCCGGGGGCCGCTTTTATGGCCAGGCAATCGTACAACACCCGATCGCCTTGATAGGTGACTTCGCTCCGTTTCAGAATCCGCCAGCCGCCGTTTTGGTACATTCCGTCAGCCGCGATCCTCTCCACCAATCCGGCCGCCGAGTCAAGGTATTCCACCAGATGACGGTCTTGAGCCAGCACGATGTGCTTCATCCCAGGGCCGGTGATAATCGTGGCCGGTTCCACGATCAGGTGGGCCAGGTCATAGGACGGGGTGGCCGCCACGCTCTGTCTGGCCTGGAGTTGAATCATCCGCGCCCTGGTATCGGGACCAACTGTTTCCATGGAGGAGCTGATCAGGTCCAGGAGATGCTCCCGAACCTCGTTCAGCTCCGCGGCCGGACCCAGTTTTTCCAGCCCTGGATACGCCCCTAACGCCTTGGCCAGCATCGAGGCTTCCCGCAAAAAATGATTCCGCTGGTTTTCCGGAACCAGATACATGACCACAATTGATATCGGGATGCCATCCGGGGCGCCGTAATCGATCCCGGTCGGACTCCAGCCGACTACGCAGACCAGGTCTTCTTCAAACGGCACTCGGACATGAGGGCAGGCCCAACCCTTGCCCAGGGTGGAATTGGCCGTCCGCTCTCTGGCCAGGACCCGCTCCACCACATCGGTGCCGGCCGGAAGAGAGGGAATGGCCTCGATAATGTGGGCCAGGAACTGCAGGGCGTCTTCTTTATTATCGTCCACCAGTTCGATCAATCTGCCTTCTTGCAAGGCATCGAGTAAACTATCCATGATCAATCACCTCCGAACCGTTTGAAAAACCAAGTTTTTATGACGTGCGTCAACACGGCGTAGGACAACAGAAAGCTCGCGATCCAGGCCCAGTAGATGGGCGGCAAGGCCACCAGGCCGAGCGATGCGGCAAAGGGCGAATAGGGCAACCAGGCCCCGATGCCCATGATGATCAGGGTGGTCAGCGTTAGATGCACGGAAGCCCGGCTCTGAAAAAAAGGGATCCGCCGGGTCCTGATGATGTGGACGATCAGCGTCTGGGTCAGCAGCGATTCCACAAACCAGCCGGTCTGAAAAAGGCCGGCCAGGGCCTCATGGGACTGGCCGGCCAGGGCGGCATCGGTATAGGCGCGGCAGTTAAAAAAGAACCACATCAAGGCGAAGGTGGCGTAGTCGAAAATGGAGCTGACCGGTCCGATAAAGACCATGAACCGCTTAACGTTGCTGATGTTCCACTGGAGAGGCTTGACGATGGCCTCCTCATCCACGTTGTCCATGGGGATTCCGGTCTGGGAAAAATCATAGAGCAGATTGTTGGTCAGGACCTGGACCGGAAGCATGGGCAAGAACGGCAGCAGATAGCTGGCCCCGACCACGCTGAACATGTTGCCGAAGTTGGAGCTGGCCCCCATCCGGATGTACTTGATGATGTTGGCAAAGACCTTCCGGCCTTCGATGATCCCTTCTTCGAGGATCAACAGGTTTTTTTCGAGGAGCACGATATCCGCAGCCTCCTTGGCCACGTCAACGGCGGAGTCCACGGAAATCCCGACATCGGCGGCCTTAAGAGCCGGTGCATCATTGACCCCGTCCCCCACGAATCCCACCACGTGGTCGAGGCGGCGGAGCTCCCGGACAATCTGCTCCTTTTGCATCGGAGAAACCTTAACGAAAACGTTGGCCTCTTCCACCACCAGGGAAAACTGTTTGGGTGACATTTTTGAGATTTGGGCCCCGGTGACCAGCCGAATGACCGTCAGGCCCACATCCCGGCAAACCTTTTCGGTAACCAGGCCGTTGTCGCCGGTGACCACCTTGACCCGGACCCCGGCCCCCCGCAACAGCTTGAGGGCTTCCGCGGCCGATTCCTTGGGCGGATCGATGAACGCGATATACCCCAGCAGAATCAGTTCTTTTTCATCCGCCACGGTATAGGTGGTCCGGTCGCGGGGAAACTCGCGGTAAGCGATGCCCAGGACCCGGTAGCCGTCTTTATTGAGCTGTTCAACCTCTTCGAATAGATCCTCCCGAATCATATCGATCAGGGGATAGACTTCATCACCGAGCTGGTACCGGGTGCAACAAGTATAGATCTCTTCCACCGCGCCTTTGCAAATCAGCAAATGATCCCCTTCGTAATCCACCACGACCGACATGCGGCGGCGGTGGAAATCAAAGGGCAACTCGTCCACCAGCCGGCAGTTCTGTTCGGCGTCTAAGTCGGAAAAGTCGAGCACGGCCCGGTCGATCAGGTTGCGCAGACCGGTCTGGTAGTAGCTGTTCAGATAGGCATAGTTCAGCACGTCTTCGCTGACGTGTCCGGTAATGTCCACGTGACGTTCGAGAATGACTTTGTCTTGAGTCAGGGTGCCGGTCTTGTCCGTGCACAGGACGTCTATGGCCCCGAAGTTCTGAATGGACTGGAGCCGCTTGACGATAACCTTTTTGGCGGCCATGGCCAGGGCGCCTTTGGCCAGGTTCACGGTGACGATCATCGGCAGCATTTCCGGCGTCAAACCTACGGCAATGGACAAACCGAACAACAGGGCTTCCACCCAGTCGCCTTTGGTCATCCCGACGATAAAGAAAACCGCAAAAACCATGACCACCATGAACCGGATCATGAGCCAGGTAAAGGACCGGACGCCGATATCGAAACTGGTTTCTTCCCTGGGTCCGGTCAGCCGCTCCGAGATGGACCCGAACATGGTCTTCGGCCCGGTGTTGACCACCACCCCGCGGGCTGAGCCGCTGGTGACGTTGGTTCCGAGAAAGCAGGCGTTGGGCAGTTCCAGGGCCGTGGCGTAGCCTTGGGGTTGGACTCCGTCAGCCGCTTTTTCAACG
>JADFYA010000391.1 GCA_015233285.1 Deltaproteobacteria bacterium
CAGGCGGCCGAAAAGGCGGCTCGGTTCAAAATCTTCTGCGACGCCTTTAATATTCCGATCATCAACTTGATCGATACCCCGGCCTACCTGATCGGCAGCCAGCAGGAAAAGCTGGGCATCATCTACCGCGGGGCCAAGCTGCTTTACGCCACCTCCTGCGCCACAGTGCCCCAGATCAGCGTTTACATCGGCAAGGCCTACGCCGGCGGCTACCTGACCATGGGCTCCAAAGACTTCGACGTGGATCTGGTCTATGCCTGGCCCACGGCAGACCTCGGCCTGGTCGGCCCCAAAGGTACGGTCAACGTTCTTTTCCGCAAGGAAATCGCGGCCGCGGGCGAAGCCGCCAAAGCCAAAGGCGAAGATCCGGCCAAGGCGGAAGAAGAAGAACGGGCCCGCCGGGAAAAAGAATTTGCCGACACCTACATGAGCGTTTATTACCCGGCCAAATTGCAGCATATCGACGATATTATCGACCCCAAGGAAACCCGGCCGATCTTAATCAAGTCTTTGGAACAACTGGCCAATAAAGTCAAAGAATTACCCTGGCGGAAACACGGGAATATCCCACTTTAGCAGATCGGGGACGCCGCCGGCCAAAAACACTTCGTTTGAAATAAACAGCCCTGCCTCGGCCAGGATCACCGACCGGACAGGGCTGTTTATTTTATCTGCGAAAATCGGCGCAATCTGCGGATTGAACTATGGCCTGTCAATCACTGTCGCCTAATCGTCCGGCCAACTCGTCGAACTCAGGTTATGGGTATGAATCCGATCAGGAGCTTAATCCTCCCAAAGTTCGGGATCGACCAAGCCGATTTTGACGGCGAACTTGACCATCTCCAGGCGGTCGCGCAGACCCAGTTTTTTCATAATATTGGCCCGGTGTTTTTCCACCGTCTTCGGGCTGAGACAGAGGACATCGGCAATCTGGTTGGTCGAGTTTCCTTCCACGACCATGCGAAACACCTGTTGCTCCCGCTCGGAAAGCAGGTCATATCCCTTGGGGGTGGGAGGGTCCACGTGAGACTTGAGGTAAACCCCCACCACCTCGGCCCGGATTTTGGAGCTGAGAAAGTATTCCCCCCGGTAGGCGGCCCGAACCGCCTCCAAGACGTCCGACATGGGCGAGGCCTTAAGCACATAGCCCAGCGCTCCGGCGGCCAAGGTCTGGTGGACGTATGTCTCCTTGGAGTGCATGGACAACACCACCACCTTAATGTCCGGGGCCACTTCTTTAATCAAACCGATGGCGTCCAGACCGCCCAGCCGGGGCATGGCCAGGTCCACCACGACCACATCGGGTTGCAGGGTGCGGACTTTTTCCACCGCCTCAAGACCATCCTCGGCCTCACAGGTTATGACCATGTCCGGCTGGTCTTCAAATATTTGCTTCAGCCCTTCCCGGACCACGGCATGGTCGTCGGCAATCAGGACTTTTATCCGGGTCATGTGGGTTCTCCATCAAAAGCGAATTAGACATTAGCCTAAAGCTTAACTCCAAAATAATCACAATGCAGCGTAGGTAAGTATACCCTGAGCGGTCATAGTTGTCCCTTTTGGTGGAGGTAACGGACGAATACGCACTAAGATTTCTCGCTCCGCTCGAAATGACAACATCCGAAGTGACAGAGGTGTAGAACGTCTGGCGTGCGGCGCCGTTGTAATTTCAAGCGAAGCGAGAAATCTTAACGGATTAATGCCGGTTCGAAGGATCAGGCCAAAATCTCCAGCTCGCCCCGGATCTCATCCAATTGATTTTTTGCCGCAGATGCAATCAGAAACAACCGGGTTAGCTTTTTGCAAGCATATTCATCGCAATAGGCACAATTTAAGATATCCCTTTTCATTCCGCATCGCCTAATTTCGCACACCCGGCAATGGCCGAAGAGTCGTCCGGTGTATGTCTGACAACCATCGCAATTAATATCTTCCGCCCTGATATTAGGGTCATAATTCTTTGACCAAAGCTCCGCTGTTTCAGCCCGTTTTGTGTCATCGTCGGCAAATGTGGCCAGAAAGGCGGGGCATTCGTGACAGGACAATCCGCAGAATGCTATCATTTTCTTCATTCTTGGAGCCTTTCAACAGTTTTTTTGTTTCGCCGGCCGGTTACGCAAATTCTAGGCAATCAGACTTCCGCCGGCTTCATCACAAAAGGCAACCCTATGTCAGGGCCTTTCTTTCCGGAGAAGCGCCTTCCCGGAACCAAGAAGGACGCCGAGGAAGGGAAGAGCCAAAGATTTTGGTTAATCTCTGAGCCGCCTTTTTCTCAATGCGTCCTCTGGGTTCTACTTTTTTCAACAAGGCTGTTTTTGCCGAGGTCCGGTCGAGCTAACCTATTTTCTTGATCCACCCGAAAGTATCAGGGGTTTTGGCGTACTGCAAATCAATAATGGCGTTATACAGCTTATTGGCCAGGGGGCCGGTCTGACCGCCCGAAACCACATATTCCTGGTCCCGGTAATGGACCAGTCCCACGGGGGAAATGATGGCGGCCGTACCGGAGGCGAATATCTCTTTCATTTGGCCGGTCTTGATTGTCTCAATCACTTCATCGATGGTGATGGGCCGCTCATTCACCTTCATGCCCCAGTTCCGGGCCAGGTGGAGCACCGAATCCCTGGTCACCCCAGGGAGGATACTGCCGTTGAGAGGCGGCGTGATCAGCTCGTCGCCCAGCAGTAAAAAGATGTTGCTGGTCCCGACTTCTTCAACATATTTCCGCTCCACGGCATCGAGCCAGAGGACCTGGGTAAAGCCTTTGCGGTGGGCTTCTTCGGCGGCGAAGATACTGGCCGCGTAATTTCCGCTGGTCTTGGCTTCTCCGACGCCTCCGCGCACGGCCCGAACATATTTATCGGTCACGTAGATCTTGACGGGATTGAATCCTTCGGGGTAATAGGCCGCCACGGGACAAAGAATAATATAGAACAAGTATCGGGTGGAGGGTCTGACGCCCAGGGCCGGTTCGGTAGCCACCATGGTTGGCCGGATGTAAAGTGAGCATCCCTCACTGGCCGGGATCCAGTCTTTGTCCAGCATTATGAGGTCGGTCAGCGCCTTAATCACAAAATCTGCATCAATTTCGGGCATGCACAGCCGCCGGGCGGACCGGTTAATCCGTTGAAAATTCATCTCCGGCCTAAAGAGATAGATGCCGCCGTCCTGGCCGTGGTAGGCTTTAAGCCCCTCAAAGACCTCCTGGCCGTAATGCAGGACCATCGCCGCGGGATCTAAGGACAGGTTATGATAAGGCTCAATTCGGGGGTTTATCCAACCCTGGTCAAGCTCCCAGTCCATCAAAAACATGTGGTTGCTAAAGTATTTTCCAAAACCAAGTTGGGAGTCGTCGGCAATTTTTTCCCGCCGATTTTCTTTATCAAGTTTGGTAATCTTAATGTCCATAACCTCTCCTTCGATTATCCTTTGGCCAGGGATGGGAAATGTTGCCCTGGAGGGGCAAAAAGCTAGCCGGGTGTGCATTCTTTTTTGACTGCAACTGCAGCCACGGCTTGTTGAATTTTTTGATAGACCTCATCAGGATGGGGCACCCCGAAAAACTTAACGGCCCGCCGGTTATCCTTTGAATAAATGTGGAAATGTCCGACCTTTATGGCCCGGGAAGTCAATCCCCGGAGGACATGA